>NZ_JBEZCX010000002.1:0-249063 GCF_040647835.1 Micromonospora sp. NPDC049240 | reverse complement strand
CAGTCGCGAATGAAGGTGAGCACCGATGAGGCTGCCAGGCGCCGCCGGGCGGGTCCGGGCGTACGGGGGGCAGTTCCTGCTGCTCGCCGTGCTGACCGCGGTGACCGCGCTGCTGATCACCGGCGTGCCGCGGGTCGCCGACCGGCTCACCGGCCAGGGGCTCACCGAGTACGTGGCCGGGCAGCCGGCGGCCCGGCGCGACGTCACGTACGCCACCGCGCCGACCACGTTCACGACCGGCGACCAGGTCGCCGCGCAGGCGCCCCAGCTCGCCGCGATCGAGGACCGGATGCCGGACGCGGTCCGGGACGTCATCGGGCAACGCTGGTACGTCACGCAGGCCGTGCCGGGTCGGCTGCGCGGCCCGACGCTCTCCACCGACAAGGGGCTGATCGACCTCGTCCTGCGCGGCGGCACCGGGCTGCGCGAGGCGGCCACGCTGACCGGCGGGCGGTGGCCGGAACGCGGCGTCACCGAGGCCGGCGCGATCGAGGTGGCACTCGCGGAAGCGGTGGCCACCGGACTGGGCGTCAGGCCCGGCGACCGGTTCCGCCTGTCGCTGCTCGACCCGAGCGGCGCCCCGCTCGAGTCCCGCCCGATCGAGCTGGTCGGCGTGTGGCGGCCGAACGACCCGGGCCACGGGGTCTGGGACGCGCTGCCGTCGATGCTGCGGCTCACCCCGCCCGAGGGCGACGGCGACCCGTTCGTGGCGGTCGCCTACACGGCCGACGCCGGGGTGGATGCCGCCGCCGCGGTCGGATGGCCGGTGAGCTTCGGTTGGCGGTACCGGATCGCCCCGGACCGGCTCGCCGCCGGCCGGCTCGACGCGCTGATCGCCGGCATCGACGGGCTGGAGCGGACCCGGCCCGCCTCGGTCACGCTGACCCAGGGCGTGGACGTTCCGCTGCGCCGCTTCGCCGCCTCGCTCGCCGCCGCCCGTACGCTGCTGGCGGTCATCGCCGCCGGCCTGCTCGCCACGCTGGCCGGGCTCGCCCTGCTGGCCGCCCGGCTCGCC
The DNA here is from genome assembly GCF_040647835.1 of Micromonospora sp. NPDC049240. Lineage (NCBI taxonomy): Bacteria > Bacillati > Actinomycetota > Actinomycetes > Micromonosporales > Micromonosporaceae > Micromonospora > Micromonospora sp. NPDC049240. Next base: position 248,048 of record NZ_JBEZCX010000002.1, on the reverse strand, counting down.
GCGCGTCGCCGCCGGGCCGAGTTCCACCTGATCCGGGCACGCGGCGGCTCGACCGGCGACGTGCTGCGTCGCGGCCTGGCCGAGTCCGCCCTGGTGCTGCCGGCGGCGGCCGGAATCGGCTGGCTGCTCGCCGGCCTGCTGCCCGGCGCCGGCGCGTCGGCGCGGTGGGTACTGGTCGCCGCGGTGCTGGCCACCCTGCTTCCGCCGCTGGCGGCGCTCGCGGTGGGCCGTCGGGTCGCCGGCCGCGCCGACCTCGGTGGCCGGTCGCCGGCGCTGCGGCTGACCGTCGAGGTGGCGGTGCTCGGGGTCGCCGTGCTCGGGGCGTTCCTGCTGCGTCGGCGAGGGCTCACGCCGGGATCGGTGGATCCGCTGCTGGTCTCCGTGCCGGTGCTGCTGGCGGTGGCCGCGGCGGTGCTGGCGCTGCGCGCGTACCCATGGCCGTTGCGGCTGCTCAGCCGCGTGACGGCGCGGGCGCGCGGCAGCGTCGCGTTCCTCGGCACCGCCCGCGCCGGCCGGGCCGCCAGCACCGGACCGCTGGTCGTGGTGGTGCTGGCGGTCGCCACCGCCGCGTTCTGCGGGGTGGTGGCCACCGGCATCGAGGCCGGCCGGGACACCGCCGCCGCCCGCGCCGTCCCCGGCGACCTGCTGGTCGACGGCGAGCGGTTCGCGCCGGACACCGCCGGTGAGTTGGCCGCGCTGCCCGGCGTCCGCGCGGTGGCCCCGCTGCTGACCGTGCGGGCCCAGCGCCCGTACGTCGACCGGGCCGGCCGGCCGGCCCCGATCCGGGAGCTGCGGGTGCTGATGGTCGACGGCGACCGGTTCGCCGAGGTGGCCCGACGCGCCGGCGTACCCGTGCGCGTGCCCGGCCCGCTGCTCGGCGGCGGCAGCACCCCACTGCCGGCGTTGGTGTCCCCGACGGTCGCCGCGGAGCTGGCCGGGGCGGGGCTGGCGGACGCTGAGGGACGCCGTCCCGCCTGGCTGGACGTGCAGGGCAACCGGCTGCCGCTGCGCGTCGCCGCCACCGTCGACGGGTTCGCGCTCGTCGACCGCGAGGCGACCCGGTTCGTGGTGCTGCCCTGGCCGAGCCTGCCGGCGGACGCCCCGCACCCGCTCGCCCCCACCGGCTTCGTGCTGGCCGGGCCCGGCGCGGACCGGGCCGAGGTGAACCGGGTGGCGACCGAGGGGCAGCGCCGCTACCTGCGGATCGGAACGGTGGAGAACGGGGACCGGGCCCGCCCGCCGCAGGTGACCACCCGCGCCGACGTCCGCGCCGAGCTGGGCGGCAGCGGCGTGAACGGGTTGCTGGTGTTCGGGTTCGTGCTCGGCGCCGGCGGCGGCGCGGTGCTGGGCCTGCTCGGGCTCGCGTTCGCGGTGCTCGCCGGCGCGCGGTCCCGGGGGCAGGTGCTGTCCCGGCTGCGCACCATGGGCCTGTCCCGCCGGCAGTGGCGCGGCCTGTTGCTGGTCGAGCTGACGCCGCTGGTGCTGGTGTCGGTGCTCACCGGGGCGGTGGTCGGCGCGCTGCTGCCGCTGCTGCTCACCCCGGTGCTCGGACTGCCCGCGTTCACCGGCGGGGTGACCGTGCGTCCGGCGTTCGAACCCGGCCTGGTGGCCGGGGTGTCCGCCCTGGCCCTGCTGGCCCTCGGCTTCGCGATCACCGTGGAGGCCGTGAACAACCGCCGGATGCGCCTCGGTGAGGTGCTGCGGCTCGGAGAGGAGAGCTGAGATGACCGCGACCGCCTCCGGCTCGGCGCGTCCGGCGCCGCGCCACGATCCCGGACCGCCGATGGCCGTGCCGGACCTGGCCGCCCTGCAACAGCGTGCCGCGGAGCGCGCCGCCGAACGGGCCGGCGGACGGGACCGGCTGCGCGGGCACATCGTCTGCGACGGGCTGGTGCGCATCTTCAAGACCGAGGGCGTCGAGGTGGTCGCACTCCAGGGCCTCGACCTGGTCATCGACCGCGGCGAGCTGGTCGCGATCGTGGGCGCCTCCGGCTCCGGCAAGTCCACCCTGCTCAACATCCTGTCCGGGTTGGACACCCCGACCGCCGGTATCGCCCGGGTCGCCGAGTACGACCTGCTCGCCCTCTCCAACCGGAAGCGGCTGGCGTACCGGCGGGAGATGGTCGGCTTCATCTGGCAGCAGACCGGCCGCAACCTGCTGCCGTACCTGACCGCGGTGGAGAACGTGGAGTTGCCGATGCGGCTGGCCCGGCGGCCGGGCGGCCGGCGGGACCGGCGGGAGCGGGCCCGCCGGCTGCTCGACCTGGTCGGGGTCGGCTACTGCGCGGACCGTCGGCCGGGTCAGATGAGCGGCGGCGAGCAGCAGCGGTGCGCGGTGGCCGTGGCGGTGGCCAACGACCCGGAGATCCTCTTCGCCGACGAGCCGACCGGCGAGCTGGACGAGGCGACCGGCGCGGAGGTCTTCGCCGCGCTGCGCACCATCAATGCCGAGCTGGGGGTGACCATCGTCGTGGTCACCCACGACCACGCCGTGTCCGGCCAGGTCCGCCGGACCGTCGCCATCCGCGACGGCCGGACCGCCTCCGAGGTACGCCGGACCGCGCGGGTCACCGCCGACGGCGGCACCGAGCTGGTCAGCGAGGAGTACGCGGTGCTCGACCGGACCGGCCGGATGCAGTTGCCGGCGCCGTTCGTGGAGGCGCTGGCCCTGCGCGACCGGGTCCGGCTGGACCTGGAACCCGACCACGTCGAGGTCCGCCCCGGCGACCGGACGTACGCCGAGGAGAACGAGCGATGACCGACCAGGCTGTGGTGCTGCCGGCGACGCCGGTCGAGGACGTGGTCCGGGTCGAGGGGGTGAGCCGTACCTTCGGCCGGGGGGAGCACGCCGTGCACGCCGTACGGGACGTCTCGCTCACCGCCGGCCGGGGGGAGCTGGTCGCCGTGCGCGGCCGGTCCGGGGCCGGCAAGACCACGCTGCTGAACCTGATCGGTGGTCTGGACCGGCCGGACGCCGGCCGGATCGAGGTGGCCGGGCACGACGTGACGTCGGCGGGGGAGCGGGAACTGCTGGCGCTGCGCCGGGGCACCGTCGGTTTCGTCTTCCAGACGTTCGGTCTGGTGCCGATCCTGTCCGCGGCGGAGAACGTCGGGGTGCCGCTGCGGCTGGCCAAGGTGCCGGCGGCGGAGCGGGAGCAGCGGGTGGCGGTGCTGCTGGAACTGGTCGGGCTGGGCGCGCACGCGGCGCAGCGCCCGTACGAGTTGTCCGGCGGCCAGCAGCAGCGGGTGGCGGTGGCCCGGGCGTTGGCGAACGAGCCGGACCTGCTCATCGCCGACGAGCCGACCGGTCAGCTCGACTCCGAGACCGGGCGTTCGATCATGGACCTGATCCGTGCCGTGGTGCACGCCCGGGGCATGACCGCGCTGGTCGCCACGCACGATCCGGCGTTGATCGAGCTGGCCGACCGAACCCTGGTCCTGCGCGACGGCCACCTGCTCACCGACTGACCCGCGCCGTTCGCTAGCAGTCTCTCCTACTTCTGAAGTAGTGTTGATGTCATGTCCATGCCGTTGGAGTCCGTGCCGTTCTCCGAACTGCTGCGTCAGCCGGCGGAAACGGCCGAGCGGTTGTCCCGCGCCCGCGCGCTGCGGTTGCGTCGCCGAGACGCCGCCGACCTGGTGCTGATGTCCGCCGACCGTGCGGCTGCCGAGGGTGAGGTGGTAGACCTGACCGCCCGGCTGCTGGCCAGCCTGGTCCGCCGTGACCCTGGTCTGGTACGTGAGGCGCTGCCCACCGTGCTGCCTTGGGTGCGATTCCTGCCCACGGAGGATGCCCATCAGATGGCCGACGAGTTCATCGCCACGGCGGAGGCCGCCGCCGCGGTGGGCAACACCGCCGCGCTGTCTCAGCTGCTCACCGAGTGGCGGCACACCGCCGAGGTTCATGGCGACCCCGACCTGCACCGGGTCCTGACCACGCCGAGCGACGACGACTTCGGGCCGGTCACGCGTCCCACCGGCGAGTGAGCGCGAAGCGAGGCGATCGGGCCGCGCCACCGCCCCGCCCTGGCGGCTACGCTCTGCGATTCGCCACCAACGACGCGGCCAAGGGCTGGGAGGAACTGTGCCGCCAAGCGGCGGCCAACACACGCGCCGCATTCGACGCCATCGAAGCTGACCCCTGCCCTGCGCCACCGACCAGCCGCCAGCACCCTCTCAAAGGCGCCCTCGCCGTCGGCGTGCACCGCCACGAGACGCTGCCGCAATGGCAGTACGAGGTCACCGCCGGTGGTCGCATCTGGTATCTGGTCGATCACGACACCCGCACCTGCTGGATCAGACATGCCGGCACCGGGCACCCTAGGGCCACCGACTAGCAGCCGTCCGGTGCGAGCCTGACCTACCCGCCCGATCGGCGGCGGTGGTAGGCCCAGGTGACGGCCAGCAGCAGCGGGCCCCAGAGCACCAGCGGGGCGTAGCAGCCGGCCAGGAGCGCGAAACCACCGGTCGGCAACCCCAGGTCGTTGCCGTGCACCAGCGCGCCCCACATCGCGTACCCCCAGATCACGGTGAGCACGACGGCGCCGGCGGTGGCGGCGGCGACCGCGAACGGCGGCGGCACCCGCCGGCCACCGATCCACGGGAGCCGGTGGGGAACACCTCGCCCTACGGGCGGACCAGGCCCAGCGCGAGGAGCGCCAACCCCTCCGAGACGAGGCTGAGCGCGACGATGTAGACGCTCTCGCCGAACCCGGGCCGGATCGGGACGCCGGCCACCATGGCGCCGATCGGCAGGCCGGCCACCAGCGCGATCCGCCACAACCCGGACGGGAGCACGACGAGCGGGATCAGGTGGGCGGCGCGGACCGCCCACCGTGGCGGCGGGCGGCCGTCGTGGGGGTGGACGGCAGGCGGGGACAGCGTGTCGGCGGGCATCGGACCTCCTCAGCGGTGGATGCCCCAAGCCTGGTCGGCGGCCGGCCGCGCGGCCTCCCCCGCCGGCGGGAGCCGGGACCCCCTACAGCGCCAGCTTCATCCCCTCGTGGCTGGCCACGAAGCCCAGGTCGCGGTAGAAGCGGTGGGCGTCGGCGCGCCGCTTGTCGGTGGTGAGCTGCACCAGCGCGCAGCCCCGCTCGCGGGCCCGGTCGATCGCCCAGCGCATCATCGTCCGGCCCAACCCCCGGCCGCGCCGGTCGGAGCGGACCCGCACGGATTCGATCAGCGCACGCTCCGCGCCGTGCCGGCCCAACCCCGGGATGTACGTGAGCTGGAAGCAGCCGACCAGCTCACCACCGTCGTCGGCGACGATCAGGTGGTTGCGCGGGTCGGCGGCCAGGTCGGCGAACGCCCGCTCGTACGCCGCGTCGACGTCGGGCCGGTCGCGGGTGCGGCCCAGCACGTCGTCGGCGAGCAGGGCCAGCACGTCGGGCAGGTCGGCGCGGACCGCCTCCCGGAAGATCACCTCGGTCATCCGACCAGCCTGGCACAACGGCGGGTGGCGATGGCCGGGCAGCATGACGCCATGGACCTTCTGCTGCTGCCGTTCCGCTGGATCTACCGGGGGCTGGTCTGGTTCGCCAACTCGCCCCGGACGCTGATCACCTCGTACCTGCTGATGATCGTGGTGGCCGGCGTGCTCTACAGCCAGGCCGAGCAGAAGGGCGCCGCCGACTCGGTCTGGTGGGCGGTGGTGACCGCGTCCACGGTCGGGTACGGCGACATCTCCCCGACCACGTTCGCCGGCCGGTTCCTCGCCGCGCTGCTCATCTCCACCATGGTGCTGCTGGTCATCCCGCTGATCACCGCGCACTTCGCCAGCCGGCTGATCGTCGACGACGACGCGTTCGAACACGCCGAGCAGGAGGAGCTGAAGGCCGACGTCCGGCGGCTGCGGGCGCTGGTGGAGGAGATGGCCGCCCGGCAGGGCGTCGTGGTGCCCGAACCGCCCCGCCCGACGCCCGAGACCGGGTCCGGCGGGCCCCGGGTCCGGCGCCGCCGCCGGTGAGGCCGGTGGGTCAGCACCCGTCCAGCCAGCTTCGCAGCGCCCACCACCAGTGCACGGTCTGCGGCACCGTGCACCGCGCGCCCTCCTCGACCGGCGGCCCGCCGGTCACCTCCCGGAGCCGGCGCAGCCGGTACCGCACCGTGTTCGGGTGCACGTGCAGCGCCGCCGCGGTCTGGTCCAGCCGCTGGCCGTGATCCAGCCAGGCGAGCGCCGTGGTGGCCAGCTCGCGGTGGAACTCGTCGGCCGGGTCGAGCGCGCCGAGCAACGCGTCCCGCAGCAGCTCGGCCAGCGCCGGCTGGGCGGCCAGCGCGGTCTCCCCGGCCAGGTCCGTCACCCGACGCAGGCCGCGTAGCCGGCGACGGGTCGCGGTGCGCAGCGCCGCCAGGCAGAGCGCGTACATGGTCGGGGCCCGCGCCAGCGGTTGCGCGGGCGCCGCCAGCGCCAGCAGGCCGGCCGGGGCGGCGTCGGGCAGCCGGGGGAGCAGCCCGGCAAGCCGGTCCTCGACGGTGCCGACCAGGCCGCCGTGCCGGGTGAGCTGCCGGTGCAGGGTGAGCGACCGCACCGGGTCGGGATGCGCGGTGACCAGGCAGTGGTAGCGCCCGTCCGGCCGTAACCCGAAGCGGGCCAGCTCGGCCGGGGCCGCGCCGGCCGGACCGTCGAGCAGCAGCCGGCGCAGCAGTCGCGCCCGGACCGTCGCGCCGGTGCCGGCCAGTTCCCGCTCGGCGGCGCGGTGCCCGTCCACCACCGCCCGCTCCACCGCGGCGGCGTACCGGCCGATGACGAGCAGCCCCTCCAGCAGCACCTGGTCCGGGATGCCGGCGGCCCGGCCGTGCCGGACCACCAGCTCCACCGCCCGGTCCCGGCCGGCCTGGACGCCGCGCAGCAGGCCCGCGACGGAGATGCCCTGCGCCGCCCGGTCCGCGCCCAGCCGGCGGGCCTCGGTGAAGTCCCGCCCGGCCGGATCCTCGTGCCGTTCCAGCGCGCCGAGCCCGCTGGTCAGCAGCAGGACCACCTGCCGGCGGACCTCGCCGGCCGGCAGGCGGGCCACCTCCGGGGAGTCCGCGCGGGCGGCCCTGGCCACCTCCTCCACGGCGGCCGCGTCGCCGGCCAGGTCGCGCAGCAGCGCGCCGAACGTGGGGGCGTCTCCGGTCCGGGTCATCGGTGCCCGCTTCCCGTTGTCGTCGCGGCACAACCGGGCCGGTCGGGCGTTGGCGTCCGGTTCCTAGCCGCCGTGGCCGGCCGGTTGCTCTCCTGGTTGTTACCGCAAGGTAACACCGATCGAGCCACCGAGAAACGTCGATGTCCCACCGGCCGTCAGGAGGCGTCCATGACCCCCGTGCCACCCCGCCCGTCCCGATCCCGCCGCCGCGCCGGCCTCGCCGCGCTGGCCGCGCTCGCGCTCGCCCTGCCGACTCCGCTGGCCGCCACGCCCACGCCCGCCGCCGCGGCCGTCGCGCTCCAGGAGGTGATGTTCGTCGGCAACAACTGGGACGGCACCGCCGACGTCATCCGCTCCCGCGGCGACTACGCGAAGCTCGGCCGGATCAACGTGATCCCGGACCGGGAGGCACGGCTGCGCGAGATCTACCTCAACCCGATCAAGCTGGCCTACTTCCTCGGCATCCGGCAGGGGCCGGGGGAGGGGCACGACCAGTTCGTCGACGACATGTACACCACACCGGACGGCACCGCGCTCGTCGCGTCCCGGCCCAGCTTCGCCGACGTGGTCTCGATCGACCTCGCCACCGGCGCGGTCCGCTGGCGGTTCCCGGTCTCCGGCTACCGCGCCGACCACATGGCCGTGTCGCCGGACGGCACCCGGGTCGCGGTCTCCGCCTCCACCTCGAACACGGTGCACGTGCTGGACATCCGCACCGGCCAGCAACTCGGCTCGTTCGGCACCGGCGACAAGCCACACGAGAACATCTTCACCCGCGACAATCGACTGTGGAACATGTCCATCGGCGAGGTCAACACCGACCTGGACGCGCCCTGGCTCGACTGGACCAAGGGCGACCGCCGGATCACCGTCGCCGACGCCACCACCTACCAGGTGGTCAAGGTGATCGACATGCGGGAGCGGCTGGACGCCGCCGGCCGCCGCGACCTCTCCGACGCGGTCCGCCCGGCGGTGTTCACCCCGGACGGCAGCCGGCTCTACTTCCAGGTGTCCTTCTTCAACGGCCTGGTCGAGTACGACGTGGCCGCCGACCGGATCACCCGGGTCGCCACGCTGCCGAAGAACCCGGCCACCAGTGAGGACCGCACCACCTGGGTGAACGACTCCCGGCACCACGGGCTGTCGGTCAGCCCGGACGGCTCGCGGCTCTGCGTCGCCGGCACCATGGACGACTACGCGACGGTGGTGGACCGGGCCACGCTGCTGCCGGGGACGCTGGTGCCGGCCAGCAAGCCGTACTGGGCCACGGTCAGCGGGGACGGCCGGGACTGCGTGATCTCCGAATCCGGCGCCGACCAGGTCACCGCCATCAACTTCGCCACCGGGCAGAAGGTGGCAAGCGTCGGAGTCGGCGACCACCCGCAGCGGGTCCGCATCGGGCACCTGCCGGCCGACTGGACGCCCCCGGCTGCCGGCTGACCGGCCGCCGCACCGTCACCGGGCGGGGCAGCGCAGCCCCTCCCGGGGGACGGTGAGCGAGATCAGGTACGCGTCGACGGCCGCGTTCACGCACGCGGTCTGCGGGTACGCGGTGTGCCCCTCGCCCTCCCAGGTGAGCACCCGGCCGACGCCCAGCATCGAGGCCAGCGCCCCGGTCTGCTCGTACGGCGTGGCCGGGTCGCCTGTGGTGCCGACCACCAGGATCGGCGGCGCGCCGACCGCCCGCCCGGTCGGGTACGGGTCCCGCCCGCCCGGCCACTCCACGCAGCCGAGCATCCCCACCGCCAACGCCGGGCCGAACAGCGGATATTTCTGCCGCCACTGCGACTGCAACGACCGGACCTGCTCCCGGGTCGGCTTCTCGGTCTCGTCGGCGCAGTTCACCGCCAGGTTGGCGTCGAACAGGTTGGAGTAGCGCCCGTCGTCCTCGCGACCGGCGTACGCGTCGGCGAGCTTGAACACGCCCGCCGGGTCGCCGCCCTGGAGGTCGTCGATCGCGCGGGCCAGCTCCTGCCAGCCCTGCTCGGTGTAGAGCGACGAGATCACCGCGTAGAAGACCCAGCCGGCAGTGGCCTCCCGGCCGCCCGCGCCGCGGACCGGGGAGGCGTTGGCCTTGTCGATCGCGGCGGTGACCGCGCCGCGGGCGTCCGGCGCGATCGGGCAGCGGCCGGCGTTCGCCGCGCACCACGCGGAGAAGTTGTCGAACGCCCGCTCGAAGCCCTTGGCCTGGCTCTCCGAGCCGGCGACGAGCTGCTGCCGGGGGTCGACCGCGCCGTCGAGCACCAGCGCGCGCACCCGCTGCGGGTAGAGCTGGGCGTAGGTCGCGCCGAGCAGCGTGCCGTAGGAGTAGCCGAGGTAGCTCAACTTCTCGTCGCCGACCGCCGCGCGCACCGCGTCCATGTCCCGCGCGGCCTGCTCGGTGCCGTAGAGCGGGAGCTGGTCGCCGTACTTCGCGCCGCACCGCTGACCGATGCGCCGGTTGAGGTCGACGAAGCCGTCGAACGACGCCTGGCTCTCCGGGTCGGGGTCGTAGCCGAAGCTGGCGTCCAGGTCGGCGTCCGGAATGCACCTCACCGGGCTGGACCGGGCCACCCCGCGCGGGTCGAAGCCGACGATGTCGAACCGTTCGGTGACCGCCGTCGGCAGCCCGCCGAACGCCGGGCCGAAGGAGAGGTAGACGGCGGTGTCCACGCCGGACGCCCCGGGGCCGCCCGGATTGACCACCAGTGACCCGATCCGGTCGCGCTGCTTGGTGGACCGGGCCCGGATCAGCGCGATCTCGAACGTCTCGCCGGTGCCCGGCCCGGCGGTCGCGCCGGTGGCCGCCCCGGCGCCCCAGTTGCGGGGCACCGCGATCCGGGTGCACTCGTAGCGCATGTCAGGCGCGCCCCGGCCGACCAGCTCACCCGGCACCTCGGGGCAGGCCCGCCAGGTGGGCGCGCTGCCCGGCGGGGCCGCCTCGACCGCGCCCCCGTTCTCGGTGCGCGGCGCGAACGCCGGCAGCGTGCAACCGGCGGTGAGCACCAGCGCCGCGACGAACGCGGCCAGCGCGGGCCGGACCCGGCGGGGCCGGTCGGGGAGACGGGTCACGTGGACGCCTTCCATGATCGGGTCGACCGCCAGGCTACGCCCGGCCGCGGGTGTCGCTCACCGTCGCCGCCGGATCGCCGCGCAGCACCTCGTCGACGTCGTAGCGGATCGGGCGGTCGAGCTGGCCGTACCCGCACGAGCGGGGATCCCGGTCGGGACGCCAGCGGAGGAACCGGGCGGTGTGCCGCAGCCGGTCGCCCTCCATCGCGTCGTAGGCGACCTCGACCACCAGCTCGGGGCGCAACGGCTCCCACTCCAGGTTCTTGCCGCCGGTCCACCGGCTCACCCCACCGGGGATGCGCTGGCCCCGCTCGTGGTCGCCGTGCGCCCACGGGTGCTCGTCGCCGACCTCGCGGTAGGGCTCCAGCTCGTCGAGCAGCTCCTTGCGCCGGGCCATGGTGAACGAGGAGCTGACGCCGATGTGGTGCAGCACCCCGTCGTCGTCGTAGAGCCCCAGCAGCAGCGAGCCGACCACCGGGCCGGACTTGTGCCAGCGGAAACCGGCCACCACCGCGTCCGCGGTGCGGGCGTGCTTGACCTTGAACATCAACCGCTTGCCCGGCTCGTACGGCAGGTCGGCCGGTTTGACGATGAGCCCGTCCAGGCCGGCGCCCTCGAACACCTCGAACCAGCGCCGGGCCGTTGCCGGGTCGGTGGTCACCTGCGTCACGTGCACCGGCGGCCGGACCCCGGCCAGGGCCTGCTCCAGCCGCTCCCGGCGCTGCGGGTAGGGCCGGTCGGTGAGCAGCTCGTCGTCGAGCGCCAGCAGGTCGAACGCGACGAAGTCGGCGGGCGTGGTCTCGGCCAGCATGGTCACCCGGGACTTGGCCGGATGGATCCGCTGGGCCAGCAGCTCGAAGTCGAGCCGCGGCTGCCCGTCGGGACCGTCCCGGCGGATCACGATCAGCTCGCCGTCGATCGCGCACCGGCGCGGGAGCTGGCGGCGTGCCTGCTCGACCACCTCGGGGAAGTAGCGGGTCATCGACTTGCCGCCGCGACTGGCCAGCTCGACCTCGTCGCCATCGCGGAAGACGATGCAGCGGAAGCCGTCCCACTTCGGCTCGTAGGTCAGGCCGGGATCGGTGGGCAGTTCGGCCAGGCTCTTGGCGAGCATCGGCTCGACCGGCGGGTTGATCGGCAGGTCCACGGCGACCAGTCAACCAGACCCCGCCGACACCCGTGAGCCATCTCACCGCCGCCCCGGGTGCGGCGTGTCCCGCCGCGAGCCCTTCGTCACCCGCGACCGGATGGCGAAACCGCAGGTCAGAGCTACCGTCGCGGCGTGCCGGAGTGGAGCTGCGGATGCTGCGGTCGCTGGCGGGTCAGCGTGGAACTGGTCCGGGGGCGGTACCGCTACCGCCTCGTGCACCGCTACCCGGCGGCGCACGGCGGCGGCGCGAACGTCGTCGGCGAGGTGGGCTCCGTGGCCGAGTTGGAGCGCCTGCTCCGGCGGTACGCGCCGGTCGGCCTGGCCGACCTCCGCGAGGCCGCCTGACCCCAGCCCCGGCCGGACGGGAACCGGTCGAGATCGACGGGCGGGACGGACAACGGACCGACGAGCGGCGGCGTAGCGTGGGCGGAATGGCTCACGGGGGAGGAATGCCATGCGATTCGTCGCGTCCGTCGAGATCGCCGCCGACATCGAGCGGGTGTGGACGGTGCAGACCGACGTGGAGCGTTGGCCGGAGTGGACGCCGTCCGTCACCGCCGCCCGCCGGCTGGAGTCCGGGCCGCTGGTCCTCGGCTCGACGGCCCGGCTCGAGCAGCCCCGGCTGCGTCCGGCCCTCTGGCGGGTCACCGAGATCGACCCGCAGTCCGGGTTCGTCTGGGAGTCCACCAGCCCCGGCGTACGCAGCCGGGGCGAGCACCGGCTGGTGCCGCTGGCCGACGGGCGGACCCGGGCCGAGCTGGCCCTGACGCAGAGCGGGCCGCTGGCCGGGCTGGTCGGGCTGCTCTTCGGGTCGACCGTCCGCGGCTACCTGCGGCAGGAGGCGGACGGGCTCAGGCGTCGCTGCGAGGAGCGTTGACCTTCTCCAGGATCGCCAACCGGTTGCCGTTCTCGTCCGGCCGGTGCGCCACCACCCGGTAGCCGCGCCGCGCGTACAGGCCCAGGTTGTCCGCGCTCTGCGCGCCGGTGAACAACGCGAACCGCGCCACCCGGCCGACGCAGGCGTGCTCCACCGCGGCCAGCAGCCGCCCGCCGATGCCGCGTCCCTGCTGGTCCGGGGCGACCGCGAGGCGGCCGACGTGGGCGGTGTCGCCGTCGAGGCGGGCCCGTACCGAGCCGACCAGGCGGGTCCCGCGCCGGGCGGCGAGCACCACGACCGGGCCGGCCAGCGCCGCCCGGACCTCGTCCAGCGTCTCGGTCAGCGGGGGCAGGAACACGTCCCGGTACCGCTGCGCCTCCACCAGGTATGCGGCACGCTGCACGGTGAGGATCTCACCGGCGTCCGCGACGACGGCGGGGGCGATGGTCACGTCGTCGGTCACCGGGTCAGCTCACCACATCCGCCCCGGGCGGTCGTACCCTGGCGGGTGTCCCCGCGCGAGGAGGTGGCCGACGTGCCCGAGTTGACGTACCCCGAGGTGGGCGCGACCCGCGACGGTCGCCGGCCGGCCGGCTACCACCACCTGCGCCACCGGGTCCGGCTGCCGGACGGCGCGTTTCCGGTCGCGGCGGACGCGGTGCTCGGCTGGCGGCTGCACCGCGCCGCCGGCGTGGTGATGCGCGCCGACGCGCCGCGCGCCGCGCCCGGGGTGCGGGTCACGCCGGGGCTGGGCGTCGGGCCGGCGCGGATCTGGGGGCCGACCGAGGTGGTCTGGGCCGTGGACGAGCCGGACCGGGCCGGCTTCGGCTACGGCACGCTGCCCGGGCACCCGGAGATCGGCGAGGAGGCGTTCCTGGTCACCCGCGGCGCGGACGGGACCTGGTTCGAGGTGACCGCGTTCAGCCGGCCGGCCCACTGGTACGTGCGCGCCGCCGGGCCGGTCACCCGGGGCTTCCAGCTCGGGTACGCGTGGTGGCTGGGGCGGACGCTGCGTCGGCTCTGCGCCGGCCGGTGACCGCTCAGTAACGGGCGAACGAGCGGATCGGGGCGCGCGGGCCGTACTTCGGCGCCTGCACGCCGGCGGCCTCCAGCAGCACGCACACCCGCCCCCGGTGGCCCCGGAACGGCTCCAGCAGCGCCAGCATCCGGGCGTCGTCGCCGCGCGGTTCGCCGGCCAGCGCCCAGGCCACCGTGTTCGGCACGTGGTAGTCGCCGACGCTGACCGCGTCCGGGTCCCCGTACGCGATCCGGACCACCTCAGCGGCGGTCCACGGCCCGATGCCGGGGATCGCGGTGAGCCGGCGGGTCGCCTCGGCGGCGTCCGCGCAGCGTTCCAGCCGGTCCGCGACGGCGGCGGCGCGGCGCAGCGTGTCGGCCCGCCGCTGCTCCACCCCGAACGGGTGGAACACCCAGTACGGCGTGGCCGCCACCGCGTCCGGCGTCGGCGGCAGCAGCAGCGGTTGCCGCGGCCCCGGCGCCGGCTCACGGAAGTGCCGCACGGTCGCCGCGTACGCCCGGTAGGCCTCCTTGCCGGTGACCTTCTGCTCGAAGACGGCCCGCAACAGCCGGGGGAACACCTGGCCGGTGGCCGGCATCCGCAACCCGTGGTGCTGGTGGGCCAGCCGGGCCACCAGCGGGTGCGTGGCGGCCAACGCGGCGAAGCCGGTCAGGTCGTCGGCCAGCCCGGCCACCCGGTCGGCGCGGTCGACCACCCACGCCGCGCCCGGGCCGTACCCCTCGGCGACCAGCTCGCCGGCCTCGGGGCGCAGCGCCAGCGTGGCCGGACCGTCCGGGGTGCGGGTGGCCCACCAGAAGCTGCCGGCGGCGATCCGCGCGCACGGGTCGTACGGGCTGAAGGTCAACGCCCGCACCGAGGCGGCCAGCCGGTAGCCGGCCGGGGGGCGCAGCGTACGGCGGGCGGCGGGCGAGGTCACCCCGCCACTCTGCCACGCGGCTCCGCCGTGACGACGGACACCGCCGTGCACCCTCGGGCGCGCGGCGGTGTGTCGGTGCCGGGAGGCGGGGCGATGCCGGTACGCCCCGCCTCCCGGGTCCACCACGGTGACCGGCCGCGCCCTCCCCGGCGGCGGCCGGTCACCGTGTCCGGTGCGGTCAGTACGAGTAGTCCGAGCCGCCGCCCGAGTCGCCGGAGCCACCCGACGCCGGCGGGGCGACCGGCTTGGGGGTGCCGGTCGGCAGGCAGGTCAGGTTCTTCTTGCCGTTCGGGTCCACGACGAACCAGGTGCCGCCGACGCCCTGGCCCTTCCACTGGCCCGGCTTCTTGTCCCCGATGTAGCGGTAGACCGGCCAGTCCCCGATGGTGATCTGCCGGGTGCCGTCCTGGCGGGTGACGGTGCCGACCTTGTCGTCGGAGACGCCCTGGAGCTGCGGGTTGCCGTCGGTCAGCGCCGGCGGCCAGACCTCGGCGCACTTGTCCACGCAGTTGGACTGCGCCGGGTTCGACGAGTCCTTGTCGAACCGGTACAGCACCCAGCCGTCCTGGTCGGTGACGACCTTGCCCATCCGGGGCAGCTTCTTGCCGACCAGCTCGTCGGTGAGTTTCACGTCCGACGGGGGCGCCTGGTCGGCGGCGGGGGTCTCCGGGGAGGCCGACGCCTCCGGCTCGGCCGCCGCGGTGGGTTCGGCCGCGGCGACGGCGACCGGCTCCGCCGCGCTCGAGTTCGCCCCGTCGTAGCCTGCGGGGGCGCAGGCCGTAAGTGCGACCATCGCGCTCGCGACGATGACGGTCGTCCGCATGTGGTGTGCCACGTGCCCTCCTCGTTCTTGGCAGTTCGCCGGGTAGTACGGGCGACGGTGCTGTCAAGGTTGAAGTCAAAAGGGTGGGCCATTTCACAGTGGACGGATTGAACCGATCCGGTCCGTGGCCCGTGCGCCACCACGACGGAACGGACCGGTCCGGGAACGACACGACGGCGCCGGACGGCCGTGGCCGCCCGGCGCCGTCGGCGCGGTGGGTTCAGAGGTCGGAGACGGTCACCAACGGGCTCGCCACGCCGTTGACGTCCACGGACTGCACCTGGACCTTCTCGATGTCGGCCAGCGGGGCCGAGGTCGACGCGCTCAGCTCCAGCGCGAGCGGGTTCTGGTTGGTGCCGTAGCCGCCGCCCGGCACCGACCAGGTGCCCACCACCTCGCTCGTGGCGTTCTTGCGCACCACCACCAGCCGGCAGGTGCGCGGCCCGGGCAGCCGGCTGAGCTGCACGGCGATCTGCGTGCCGTACTCCTTCTTCGCCAGCCACATCGTGGTCGTCACGCCGGTGCCCGGATCGGTGGCGTTGTGCTCGTCGCCCTCGATGTCCTTCTCGCCGCCGACGCCCGGCCGGTTCGGGTCGGTCGGGTCGCTGCTCGGCGCCACCGTCGGCACGCTCTGCGTCGGCCCGGCCTGCGGCGTCGACGGCGGGTCGTCGCCGAGGAAACCGGCCGCGACGCCGCTCAGGCCGCCGAACACCACCACGGCCGCCGCGGTGGCCAGCAACTGCCGGACCCGGGTACGCCGCCGGTCCCTTCGTACCGCCACCAGCGTCCGGTCCAGCAGCGCCGGATCGGTGTGGGTCTGCTCCAACGCGGCCATCGCCTCGCCGTCGATGCCGGAGAGCAGCCCCACCACCGGGACCATCGTCTCCAGCTCCGCCGCGCACGCCCAGCAGGTGGCCAGGTGCTCCTCGAACCGTTCCATGTCCTGCGGATCCAGCACGCCGAGCGCGTACGCGGCGACGTCCATGTGGTCGGCCCGGCTCATTCCGTCACCCCCCTCTCCTGCAGAGCCGTGCGCAGCGCGCGCAGCGCGTAGTAGACCCGGGACTTCGCGGTGCCCAGCGGCAGGCCCAGCTCCTCCGCCGCCTCCGGCACGGTCCGACCCCGGAAGTACGTCGCCACCAGGATCTCCCGGTGCGACTGGCTGAGCGTACGCAGCGCGTCCGCCACGGTCATCGTGCGCAGCACCCGGTCGGTGCTGTCCGACTCGGCGAACGCGGTCAGGTCCCGGTCGTACGTCTCCGCCGGGCGGGCCTGTTCGCTGCGGTGCTCGTCGATGGCGATCCGCCGGGCCACCGTGACCAGCCAGGGCCGCAGCGAGCCCTGACCGCCCTGCACGCCGAGGCGGTGCGCGTTGCGCCAGGCCCGCAGCAGCGTCTCCTGCACGATGTCCTCGGCGCGCTGCCGGTCCCCGCCGGTCAGGCGCATCACGAACATCAGCAGCGGGCCGGCGTGCTCCGCGTAGAGCAGACGGATCAACTGGTCGGAGTGGCTGGCCTCGGCGGAGGTCGCCTGGTGGCGTCCGGGGGCGGGTCGAGGCGGCACCGGGTCATTCTGGCGATCGGCGGGACGTGCGTCGACCCCCCGACCCGAACGCGACGCGCGGGAGTGTGGCTGCGCCCGGGCGAACATCCACTCGGGCCGCGCCACCTCGCCGTGCCAGCCGGCCGCCACCGCATGCATGCAGACCTCCGGTGTCCAATGACATCAGCCGGCCCCCCACGGGCATGGCCGCCCGGTGATACGCAGCGCGCCGCCGAACGGATCAACGTCTGACGGAAAAAATTCCCGGTGGCGGCGGGGTGGAGTCCACCGCGTCCGCGTCGGAGACCACCGGGACGCCGCCGGCGAACCGGTCCAGCTCGTCGCCGGCCACCACCCGGCCCGGGAACCAGTCGCCGGCCGCGCGCCGGGACAGCTCCGGCACCGGCGGCTCCACCCGGGACGCCACCAGCACCAGGTTGCCGTACCGCCGGCCGCGCAGCACCGCCGCGTCGCCCACCAGGCAGGCCCGGGGCAGCACGGTCCGCACGGTGGCGACCTGCCCGCGGGCGTGCCGCAGCGGCGGGCCGTCGGCGACGTTCGCCAGGTAGCAGCCGTCCGGCGCCAGCACCCGGGCCACCTCGGCGGCGAACTCCACCGAGGTCAGGTGCGCCGGGGTGCGGGCGCCGGCGAAGACGTCCGCGACGATCACGTCGTACCCGCCGTCCCGGCTGGACGACAGCGTGGCGCGGGCATCGCCCACCCGCACCCGCAACCGGGGATCGGCCGGCCAGGGCAGCTCCCGCCGGACCAGGTCCACCAGCGCGCCGTCCACCTCGGACACCCGCTGCGTGGAACCGGGCCGGGTGGCCCGCACGTACCGGGGCAGCGTCAGCGCGCCACCGCCCAGGTGCAGCACCCGCAACGGCGCGCCGGCGGGCGCGACCAGGTCGATCGCGGCGGCCAGCCGCCGGACGTACTCGAACTCCAGGTGCGTCGGATCGGTCAGGTCCACATGCGACTGCGGTGCGCCGTCCAGCAGCAGCGTCCACGAGCCGGGACGGTCCCGGTCCGGCACCAGCTCGGCCTGCCCGGTGTCGACGTCCGCCACCACCCGGTCGGCGTCCCGTCGCCGGCCCATCAGCGCCGCATTCCACGCGCCGCCGAGGTGAGCACCCGATGCAGCAGCCGGGCGTCGCCGAGCATCCCGCGCAGCTTGCGCTCCAACCCGGCGATCGGCACCAGGTTCTGCGGGGCCCGCGGGTCCTTGTACGGGGTGGACGCGAACCGGGGCAGCGTGACCAGGGACAGGTCGGCAAGCGCGACCGCCTCCGGCACGGTCAGCTCGGCCGAGCACTCCATCCGGACGATGCCCGCCCAGGGCGCCCCGGCGGCCACCGGCAGACGCAGATACCACGACCAGCCGCCCCACGCCGTGCCCAGCCGGAACACCGGGCAGCGTTGGCCCGGCGCCAGCCCGGTCACCACCGCGGTCAGTCGGGCGTCGAGATACTGGCTGTGCTGGGTCTTGATGTAACCCAGGGTGCGGGGGAGGTTCCGGCGGCTGCGCAGCGGACCGTCCACCACCAGCAGGTCGCCGTCGGCGCGGACCGCGTCCGAGACGGCCACCTCCAGCGCGGTCAGCGGGCCCTGCACCGCGGCCGGCAGCTTGCTCAGCTCGCCGGTGCCGCCGACCCGGTGCACCGGATAGCGGACCGAGCCGGCCACCACCTCCTGCGCCGACGGGCTGGCGGTGAACAACCCCCGGCCCACCCGGGCGCCGGCCAGTTCGGCGGCGCCCCGGTCCAGGTCGCAGCGGACCACCCCGGCCGCGTACGAGGCGGCGATGCCGGGGAACGAGCCGCCGTCCTCCTCGGCCGTCCAGACGCTGGCGTCGATCCGGCGGACGCCGTCGACGAGCAGCACCACGTCCGGCGACCGCACCCCGGGACGGGGATCGATCGCCCGCCAGTCGGTGACCGGCAGTTCGACGTCGGCCTCCACCTGGGCGCTGCTCGGCGTCGCCGGCCCGGTCCCGCCGGCCGCCTCGAACGACGCCCCGTACGCCGGGTCCCACGAGTCGACGAAGAACCGGGCGCCGGCCCGGGACGGCCCGGTCACGCGGCGCCCCGCCGCGCGCCGCCGCACGCGCTCACAGGCCGGTCCGCTCGATGCGGGCGGTGCGGGCGTCCTTGCGGACCTCGAAGCGGACCGGGATCCGCTCGGCCAGCGCCGGCACGTGGGTGACCACCCCGACCATCCGGTCCCCCCGGGCGGCCAGGTTCTCCAACGTGGCGGCGACCGTGTCCAGCGTGGCCGCGTCCAGTGTGCCGAAACCCTCGTCCAGCACGATCGACTCCAGGCTCGCCGCGCTCGTCGACATGCCCGCCAACTGCTCCGACAACGCCAACGCCAGCGCCAGCGACGCCTGGAACGTCTCCCCGCCGGACAGCGTCCGCACCCCGCGCCGCAGCCCGGCGTCGTGGTGGTCGACCACGAAGAACTCGCCCTTGTCGTGCACCAGGTCGTACTGCCCGCCGGACAGCTCCCGCAGGATCCGCGACGCGCCGTCGACCAGCAGGTCCAGCGCCTCGGTGAGCAGCCAGCGCTCGAAGTTGTTGGCCCGCAGGTGGCTCGCGAGCGCGCGGGCCACCCGCGCCTGCCGCTCGTGGCCGGCCCGCTGCTCGCGCAGCTCGGTCGCCTGCTCGCGACGCTCGGTGAGCCGGCGCAACTCCGCCTCGGCCCGCTCCACCGCCACCGCGGCGTCGCGCAGCGGATCGTCCGGCGCGTCCAGCCCGGCGGCGGTGAACAACGCGCCGATCCGGTCGGACACCTCGCCCGCCGCCCGCCGGGCCGCGTCCACCGACCCGGCCAACCCGCTCCGGTCGGCCCGCCGCCGGTCGGCCTGCTCGCCCGCCCACCCGGCCAGCGCCGCCCAGGCCGACGCCACGTCGTCCCGGTCGGCGGCCGGCGGGCCGAACCGGGCCAGGCCGTCCCGCACCGCGTCGAAGTCGCGCCACGCCCGGCGCAACCGGTCCTGCGCGCCGTCGAGCGTGCCCCGCGCCCGCCGGGCGGCCTCCCGACCGGCCCGCACCGCGCCACCAGCCTCGTCCAACGCCGTCCGGAGCCGGGCGTGCTCGGCCAGCGACCGCCGCAGCGCCTCCGGCGCGGCGGCGTCCGCGAGCTGCCCGTCCAGCTCGGCCAGCCGCGCGGCGAGCCCGTCCTGCTCGGCCCGGACCCGCAGCAGCACCCGGTCCAGGTCACGGGCGGCGGCGTCGCGCTCGGCCACCACCCGCTTGGCGGCCTCGCTGGCCGCCCGCGCCGCCTTGCCAGCCGCGAGCGCCCGACTCACCGCCGAACCCTTCGGCACCGCCGGCACGGCGAGGACCACCTGCTCGCACACCGGGCACGGCGCGCCGTCGACCAGGTGCGCCCGCAGCGCCACCGCCTGGTCGGCGGCCTTCGCCTCGTCGTGCGCCCGGAACGCCGCCTCCAGCTCGACCTCGGCCCGCTCGGCGGTGGCCCGCGCCGCGTCCAGCGCCGCGACCGCGGTGTCGTGCTCGGCCCGCGCCGCGTCGACCGCCGCGCGGACCGTCGCCGCCTCGCCGGTCAACCGCTCCCGGTCGGCGTACGCCCGCAGCAGCAGGCGCGCCGCGCTCTCGTCGCCGGCCGCGGCCAGCTCGCCGCGCAGCTTCTCCTCGCGCTCCTCGGCCAACCCGACCGCCGCGGTCGCCTCGTCGACGGCCACCCGGGCCGCGGCCACCGCGCGGGCCAGCTCCGCGGTGCCGTCCGGCGGCCGGACCCCGGCCAGCACGCCCAGCTCGGCGTCGAGCGCGGCCAGCGACGCGGCCCGCTCACCGGCCGTGGCCCGGGCCCGTTCCAGTTCCGGTACGGCCGCCGCGACCGCCCCGGCCAGCTCCCGCACCGCCTCGACCCGGCCCCGGGCGTCGGCCAGCCGCGCGTCGTCCACGTCGGCGAGACCGCCGAGCACCTTGTCGACCGTCTCCAGCTTCGCCTCGGCCTGCCCGGCGCGCTCGACCGCCTTCTTCTGCACGTCCTCGTAGACGCCCAGCCCGAGCAGGTTCACCAGGATCTGCTGCCGGGTGGCCGGCTTCGCGTGCAGGAAGTCGGCGAACTGCCCCTGCGGCAGCACCACGCACGAGGTGAACTGCTCGTACGGCAGCCCGACCGCGTCCAGCACGGCCTGCTCCATCTCGGCCGGCGTGCCGGCCACCACGTCACCCAGATCCTCCGGGCTGAGCCCGGTGTCCAACTTGGTCACGTCGAAGCCGGGCGGCATGAGCTGGAGCCCGGCGTTGGCCGTCTTCACCGTGCCCCGGCCGTCGCGGCGGACCACCCGGGTGGCGACGTACCGGTCGCCGGCGGACTCGAAGACCAGCCGGACCCGGGCCTCGGTGGCCGACGGGGCCAGCGCGTTGGCCAGCCCGCGCGTGCCGCCCCAGCGCGGCACGGTGCCGTAGAGCGCGAAGCAGATCGCGTCGAGCACCGTCGACTTGCCCGAACCGGTCGGCCCGACCAGCGCGAAGAAGTCGGCGTCGGTGAAGTCGACGGTGGTCTCCTCGCGGAACACGGTGAAGCCGGCCATGTCCAGCCGCATCGGCCGCATCAGTGCTCCACCTCCTCGAGCAGCTCGTCGAAGAGTTCCCGGACGCCGTCGTCGGCGTGCCCACGACTGCCCAGGTAGTCGGCGAACAGCTCGCGCGGCGAGCGGCCGGCCCGCTGGGCGGTGCGGGTGCCGCTGCCCGGCGCCGGCATCAGCTCCGGGTCGATCCGGATCTCCAGCGCGCGGGGGAGCAGCTCCTGGACCTCCTCGCGCAGCCCGGCCCGGGGTTGTTCCCGGACGAAGACCCGCAGCCAGCCGTCCGGCGGCTCGATCTCGGCGAGCTGCGCGAGGGTGCCCCGCACCGTGCGCAGCGGCACCGCGCCGGGCACCGGCACCTCCCGGATCCGGGCGGCGGTGGTGGCGGTGACCTCCACGATCGTCACCGAGCCGACGTTCTCCTGCTCGCCGAAGTCGACCGCGAGCGGGCTGCCGCTGTAGCGGATCGGGCAGGGGCCGATCACCCGCTGGGAGCGGTGCAGGTGGCCCAGCGCCACGTAGTGCGCGTTGCCCGGGAAGACGGTCGCCGGCACCGCGTAGCCGAGCACGGTGTGCGCGTCCCGCTCGCCGCCGCCGGTGCTCGCCCCGACCACGGTGAGGTGCGCGGTGACCAGGTGCACCCGGTCCGGCTCGGTGAAGCCCTCGGCCAGCTTGTCGAGCACCCGGCCGAGATGGTCGGCGTAGGTCTGGTTGGCCTCG
The DNA here is from genome assembly GCF_040647835.1 of Micromonospora sp. NPDC049240. Taxonomy (NCBI): domain Bacteria; kingdom Bacillati; phylum Actinomycetota; class Actinomycetes; order Micromonosporales; family Micromonosporaceae; genus Micromonospora; species Micromonospora sp. NPDC049240. The sequence continues at coordinate 226,248 of NZ_JBEZCX010000002.1, read as the reverse complement.
GCCGGGGTGAGCGCGTACATCTCCACCGCGCGGACCGCGTAGCGCTGGGACAGGAACGGCAGCGCGGCGACCCGCCACCGCTCGCCGTCGCGGGTCACCCCGTCGATGACGTGCTCGGCCGGATTCTCCCGCACGCTGCCGCGCAGCGTGATGCCGGCGGCGTCGGCCCACGGGCGCAGCGCGTCGAGCGCCGCGCCGTTGTCGTGGTTGCCGCCGATCGCCAGCACGTCGGCGCCGGTGCGGCGCAACGCGGTCAGCGCGCGGGTGACCAGCCGGGTCGCCTCCGGCGTCGGCGCGGCGGTGTCGTAGAGGTCACCGGCGACGATCACCAGGTCGGGCCGCTCCTCGCGGGCGATGTCGATCACCTGGGCGAGGACCTGCGTGTGCTCCTCGGCCCGGGACTGCCCCTTGAGGACCTTGCCGACGTGCCAGTCGGAGGTGTGCAGGATCTTCATGGTGGGTCGCCGCCTAGAACGGGATGTCGTCGTCGGAGGTGCCGGAGCCGACCACCGCGAACGGGTCGGCGGCCTGCGTGATCGACCGTAGCGTCTCCGACGGGGCGCGGCCCGCCTCGGAGACCCGGGTGGCCCACGCCGGGAACGGGAACTCCAGGCAGAGCGGCACCGGGATGTCCGGCTGGTTGACGAACATGGTGCCGGGCTTGGCCAGCAGCGCCCGCTGGCGTTGGGCGGGCGGCAGGAAGCCGTACTCCGGGCGGGACGCCTCGGCCGGGTCGAGCCGGCCGACCACCCGGATCGCCGAGTTGGTGACGATCCGCCGCTCCACCTCGCTCGCGGTCTGCTGCGCGCCGACCAGGATCACCCCCAGCGAGCGGCCCCGCTCGGCGATGTCGAGCAGCACCTCCTTGATCGGGGAGGAGCCCTCGCGGGGCGCGTACTTGTTCAACTCGTCGAGCACGACGAAGAGCAACGGCTTGGCGGTGCCGGCCTTCTCCTTGCGCTCGAACTCGCTCTTGAGCGTCACACCGACCACGAAGCGCTGCGCGCGGTCCGGCAGGTTGTGCAGGTCGACCACGGTGACCTGGGCGCTCTCCGCGGTGTTGATCGAGTGCGGGCGGCGGGTGGCCAGGTCACCTCGGATGAGCCGGCCCAGGTCCTTCTTGCTGCCGATGAGCCGGCGGGCGAACGCGTTGACCGTGCCCAGGCCGACCGCGCTGCCGGCCCAGTCGCCCCGGGTCTCGTCGTCGTTGAGCTGCTCGACCACGTGGTCGACCAGGTCGGCGTAGGAGCCGAGGCGAACCCCGTCGATGCTGACCCCGCCGTCGGCGGGCTGGGCGTATCTGGCCAGGTGGGCGGCGACCGAGTGGACCACCATGGTGTATTGCTGGCGCTCGTCGTCGGCGTCGGCGAACACGTAGGGCAGCAGCCGGTCGGCGCAGAACTCGCTCAGCGTCCAGTAGAAGCTGTCCACGCCGGTGAGCCGGCTGCTCACATCCGGCGTGCCGGAGGAGTCACCGACCCGGGGCGGGGCGTACACCCGCACGTCGGGGAACGCGCCGGCGTCGAGACCGAGCTTCGCGTACGCCGCGCGGGTCGGGTCGTCGAGCCGGGTGTTCGGGTGGTCGAGGAAGAGCAGGTCCTCGCCCTTGACGTTGAAGATCAGTGCCTTGGCGTTGACCGCGTCGCCGCCGAGCACGCCGGAGCGGAACACCGAGTAGAGCAGGAAGGTGGCGAAGCTGGTCTTGGTGGCCACCCCGGAGATGCCGGAGATGGAGACGTGCGCGCCCCGGGTGCCGTCGAGGAAGTCGGCGTTGAGGTAGACCGGCACGCCGTCGCGGCCCATCCCCATCGGGATCCGCCGCTCCATCCGGTCGAAGTGCAGCGCCCGGGCCCGGGCGTCACCCTCGGCCCGGTGCACCACCGCGCCCGGCGTGGGCGGGACGTAGAACTCCGGATCGACCCGGGTGGTGGTGATCTCGGCGGCCTCCTGCACCTGCGCCGGCAGCGTGCCGTCGGCGATGGCGAAGACGTCGGAGTCGAACTGCGCCCCCTCGTGCCGGGCACGCACCTGGGTCACCACGCCGGCGATGGTCACCGGCTCCCGGTCGGGCAGCTCGCGTCGGGTCACCACCACGTCGTCGAGTTGCAGGTAGCTCCCCGGGGCGACGGCCGTCCAGAAGGTGAGCGGGGTGGCGTCGGCGGTGCCGAGCACCCGGCCGACCCCCTCGCCGGGGCCGTCGAGCTGGTCGTCGGTCATCGGCGGTCTCCGGTCGGCTGGTCGTCGGATTGGCGGCGCACGTCCTGCATCCTGCCCGAGGGATGCGACAGGTTGCCACGCGACGCGTCGGACGCCACGCCGGCCGCTCGCCGGGCGGATCCGGGCGAACACGGTACGTGTGATTCCGCTCCCGACGGGCGCTCGCGCCGCAGGTCACCGCCGCCCGGTGGGTGGGGTGGGGTGGTCAGGGGGTGGTGGGCGGCGGGTCGCCCGGGTCGCGGGCGTAGCGCAGCATCAGCACGCCGTCGTCGGCGGCCAGTACGTGCCGCAGTGGCAGGTGGCGCGCGGCGCTGCCGGGCCCGGCGGTGATCCGGCCGGGGCCGGCGCCGGCGAGCAGCGGCGCCACGGTCAGGCACAGCTCGTCGACCAGGTCGGCGGCGGTGAGCGCGCCGAACAGGTGCGGGCCGCCCTCGCAGAGCACCTGGCCCAGCCCGCGTCGGCGCACCTCGGCCAGCCCGGCGGCCAGGTCGACGTGGTCGGTGCCGCAGCGGATCAGGTCGGCGACCTCGGTGAGCCCGGCTGGTGGCACGGCGCCGGAGCGGGTGAGCACCAGCGGCCGGACCGGGGCGTCGGCGAAGCAGCCCTGCGCCGGGTCGAGGTCGAGCGAGCCGGAGACCACCACCAGCGTCGGGAACTCGGCCAGACCCCGCTCGCGGCGCCAGGCGCGGCGGTCGGCGCTCAGCCGGACCGCGCCGTAGCCCTCGTGCCGCAGCGTGCCGGCGGCCACCAGCAGGCCGTCGCAGAGCATCCGCAGCAGCCCGAAGACGCGCTTGTCCGGCTCGCCGGAGAGCCCGGCGGAATAGTCGTCCAGGGTGACCGCGCCGTCCGCGCTGGCGACGAAGTTGACCCGCAGGTGCGGCTGCGTCGTCCGGTCGTAGAGCGCGGTGAGTTGCGGGTCGGTGAGCGGACCGGTCCCGGGTGCGGGCCAGACCCGTTCGATCGGGGTGCCGCCGCTCATTCGCCGGCCGGCCCGGTGACCGGCGGCGTGGGCCCCGGTGCGCGGTGTTGGCAGTCGCACCACGTCCGGCCACGGCAGTCGCGGTGCCGCCGCTCCCGGCAGGCTCGGCAGATCATGCTGGCAGCCTATGCGGCGCCGGGGCGGCGGGGCGCACGCGGTAACGAAATGGGAACGCTCCCAGCGGCCTATTGACACCCCTGTTACCTGCCGGCAATCTCATGGGAGCGCTCCCGGCAGTGGTGTGAATCTCCTTCCTGCCCGCTCCGGCCCGGCGCCAAACGCACCCCCCACCACACAGATATCTCGCCTCACCACCGAAAAGAGGGGTCTGAAGATGAGCGTCCCGATCCACCGTCGGCGCTTCGCGGCCATCGCACTCGCGTCCGCCATGGTGCTTGCCGGCGCCACGGCCTGCGGCAACGACGACGACTCGTCAGGCGGCGGGGACAGCGGCGGCCCGGTCACCCTGGTCGTCGACGTCTTCGGCGACCAGGGCTTCGGCTACGAAGACCTGTACAAGCAGTACGAAGCCGAGCACTCGAACGTCAAGATCCAGGAGCGCGGCAAGGGCCTCGGTCTCGGCGACTACAACACCCGCCTGACCCAGCAGATCACCGCCGGCTCGGGCGCCGGTGATGTGGTGGCCCTCGAAGAGGGCACGATCGTCCAGTTCTACGCGCAGGCCGACAAGTTCGTGAACCTGGCCGACCACGGCGCGAACGACCTCAAGGGCAACTTCCTGCCGTGGAAGTGGGAGCAGGGCACCACCCCCGACGGCAAGGTGCTGGGCCTCGGCACCGACGTCGGCTCGATGGCGCTGTGCTACCGCAGCGACCTGTTCAAGGCCGCCGGCCTGCCCACCGACCGCGAGCAGGTCGGCGCGCTCTGGCCCACCTGGGACAAGTTCATCGAGGCCGGCCAGAAGTTCGCCGCCGCCGACAAGAAGCACAAGTTCGTCGACTCGGCGACCAACTTCTACAACGTGGTGCTGATGCAGATCGCGGGCCAGGGCACCGGCTACACGTACTACGACAAGAGCAACAAGCTGGTCATCGACCAGAACCCGGACGTGCAGGCCGCGTACCAGCTCACCACCAAGATGATCGCCGCCGGGCTGTCGAACAACCTGCAGTCCTTCTCCAACGAGTGGAACGCCGGTTTCAAGAACGGCACCTTCGCCACCATCGCCTGCCCGGCGTGGATGACCGGTGTGATCAAGGGCCAGGCCGGTGACGCGGCGGCCGGCAAGTGGGACGTGGCCAAGGCCCCCGGCGCGGGTGGCAACTGGGGCGGCTCGTTCCTCGGCGTGCCGAAGTCGAGCAAGCACCAGAAGGAGGCCGCGGAGCTGGCCAAGTTCCTGACCAGCGCCAAGGGTCAGGTCGGCGCGTTCAAGGCGGTCGGCAACCTGCCGTCGAACCCGCAGGCGCTCACCGACCCGGCCGTGGCCGACTCGACCAACGACTACTTCAGCAAGGCCCCGGTCGGCAAGATCTTCGCCGCTGGCGCCACCGACCTGAAGCCGGTCTACCTCGGCCCGAAGAACAACGCGGTCCGCACCGCCGTGGAGAACACGCTGCGCGCCGTGGAGCAGGGCAAGTCCGCCGACGAGCAGTGGCAGGCGGCTTTGAAGAACGGTGCGGCCGCCGGTAAGTGATCCGGCTGAGCCGCTCGCGGGTGGCGTCGGCAGCCCCGTGCTGCCGGCGCCACCCGCGGTGCCCGCAGAGCCCGGCGCCGCCCGTGAGGCGGGCGACGCCGGCCGAGGAGAAGGACTCCTGATGAGCCTCGACCTGCACGCCACGGCGCCGCCCGAGCCCCGCCCGCCGCGCGCCCGCACCTCGCACCGCCGCGCCAGCTCGGCCACCAAGCTGGACCTGAAGTACTCGCCCTACCTGTACGTCCTGCCGTTCTTCCTGCTCTTCGCCGTGTTCAGCGCGTACCCGATCGTGTACACGGTCTGGATCGCGTTGACCGACCGGTCCCCGCTCAACGCGACGATCTCCTTCGTCGGGCTGGACAACTTCGTCGAACTGCTCACCGACGACCCGCAGTTCTGGAACGCGGTGGTGAACACGTTCGGCATGTTCGTGCTCTCCACCGTGCCCCAGCTGATGCTGGCGCTGATGCTGGCCAACGCGCTGAACCGGAAGCTGCGCGCGCAGACCTTCTTCCGGATGGCCATCGCGATGCCGATCATCACCTCGACCGCGGTGGTCGCGCTGATCTTCTCGATGATCTACGCCAAGGACTTCGGCCTGATCAACTGGCTGCTCGACGCCGTCGGCCTGGACCCGATCGACTGGCGGGCGAACCGCTTCGCCTCCTGGTTCGCCATCTCCACCATGGTCGACTGGCGGTGGGTCGGCTACAACGCGCTGATCTACCTGGCCGCCATGCAGTCGATCAGCAAGGACATGTACGAGGCCGCCGCGCTCGACGGGGCGTCCCGGCGCCGCCAGTTCTGGTCGATCACGGTCCCGCAGCTACGCCCCACGATCATCTTCACGCTGATCATCTCGACCATCGGCGGGCTCCAGCTCTTCACCGAGCCGCTGCTGTTCACCAGCGGGTCGGGCGGCCTCTCCGGCGGCTCCGAGGGCCAGTTCCAGACCATCACGATGTACCTGCTCGACGTGATGAACCAGCGCTTCCGGTGGGGTTACGCCGGGGCGGTCGCGCTCGTGCTCTTCGTGCTCATCGCACTGATGTCGACGGTCAACTACCTGCTGGCCCGCCGCATCAGCTCCGACAAGTGAAGGTGACGAGATGACGACCACCGCCCTCCGTCCGCCCACCCGGCCGCCCGCGCCTGCCAAGGCCAAGGCCACCCACCAGGCCGAGCGGCTCTTCAAGGCCAGCCCGCTCACCTGGTTCGGGCTGGTCCTCGGCGTGTTCCTGTCGCTGTTCCCGTTCTACTGGATGATCGTCATCGCCTCGCGGACCAACGACGCCGCCAACTCCTGGCCGCCGCCGTTCCTGCCCGGCGGCAAGCTCGGCGAGAACATCGAGCGGGTGCTGGCCAACGGCGACGCCAACGTCGTCAAGGGCCTGATGAACTCGTTCCTGGTCTCCGGGACGATCACCATCGCCACGGTGTTCTTCGGCTCGCTGGCCGGCTTCGCGTTCGCCAAGCTCCGCTTCCGGGGCAAGAACGCGCTGCTGCTGATCATCCTCGCCTCGATGATGGTGCCGATCCAGCTCGGTGTGCTCCCGCTCTACATCCTGATGGCGAAGCTCGACTGGCTGAACACCATGCCGTCGGTCACCGTGCCGTTCCTCATCGGCGGCTTCGGGATCTTCATGATGCGCCAGTACGCCGAACAGGCCGTCCCGAACGAGCTGATCGAGGCCGCCCGGGTGGACGGCTGTTCGACCTGGCGGGTGTACTGGCACGTGGTGATGCCCGCGCTGCGGCCCGCCGCCGCGGTGCTCGGCCTGCTCACCTTCATGGAGCAGTGGAACCAGTTCTTCTGGCCGTTCGTGGTGCTGGCCGACCCGTCCAACCCCACCGTCCAGATCTCGCTCCGTAGCCTCAACACCGCCTACTTCGCCGACAACTCGCAGATCTTCGCCGGTACGTTGATCGCGACCCTGCCCCTGTTCATCGTGTTCGTTCTGTTCGGCCGCCAGATCATCGGCGGCATCATGGAAGGCGCCGTCAAGTCGTGAGCAACCCAGCCAGCCCGCCCGCCGTCGGCGTTCTCGACGAGGGCCCGGCCGTCACGTTCCCGCCCGGCTTCCTCTGGGGCGCGGCGACCGCCGCGTACCAGATCGAGGGCGCCGCGGCGGAGGGTGGCCGTACGCCGTCGATCTGGGACACCTTCAGCCACACCGAGGGTCGGACGGTGGCCGGGCACACCGGCGACGTGGCCTGTGACCACTACCACCGGATGTCGGACGACGTGCGGCTGATGGCCGACCTGGGGCTGCGGTCCTACCGCTTCTCCGTCTCCTGGCCCCGGGTGCAGCCGGGCGGCGCCGGTGGGGTCAACCAGGAGGGGATGGACTTCTACCACCGCCTGGTCGACGAGCTGCTCGGGCACGGCATCGAGCCCTGGGTGACGCTCTACCACTGGGACCTGCCCCAGCCGCTGGAGGACGCCGGCGGCTGGCCGGCCCGGGACACCGCCGGCCGGTTCGCGGAATACTCGGCGCTGGTCGCCGACGCGCTCGGCGACCGGGTGAAGTACTTCACCACGCTGAACGAGCCGTGGTGCTCGGCGTTCCTCGGCTACGGCTCCGGCGTGCACGCGCCGGGCCGGTCGAACGGCGCGGACGCGGTCCGGGCCGGGCACCACCTGATGCTCGGCCACGGCCTGGCCGTGCAGGCGGTGCGGGCGTCCCGCCCGCAGGCGGAACTCGGGATCACGGTGAACCTCTACCCGGTCACCCCGGCCACCGGGTCGGCGGCGGACGCCGACGCGGCCCGCCGCATCGACGCGCTGGCCAACCGCTTCTTCCTGGACCCGGTGCTGCGCGGCGCGTACCCGGCCGATCTGATCGCCGACCTGCGGAGCGTCACCGACCTCGGGCACGTCCGCGACGGCGACCTGGCCACCATCTCCACGCCGCTGGACATGGTCGGGGTCAACTACTACAGCCGGCACGTGGTCGCCGCGCCGGTCGAGGGCGGGGAGCCGGAGCCCTACTGGCGGGCGCCGTCCTGCTGGCCGGGCAGCGAGGACGTCCGGTTCGTCACCCGGGGCGTGCCGGTGACCGACATGGACTGGGAGATCGACGCCCCGGGCCTGACCGAGACGCTGGAGCGGGTCCATCGGGAGTACACCGACCTGCCGCTCTACGTCACCGAGAACGGCTCGGCGTTCGTCGACACACTGGCCGACGGGCGGGTCGACGACCCGGACCGGCTGGCCTACTTCGCCGCGCACCTGCGCGCGTCGCACGCCGCGATCGAGGCCGGGGTGCCGCTCAAGGGCTACTTCGCCTGGTCACTGATGGACAACTTCGAGTGGGCCTGGGGCTACACGAAGCGGTTCGGCATGGTCTATGTCGACTACGACAGCCAGGCCCGGATCGCGAAGTCCAGCGCCAGGTGGTACGCCGACGTGATCCGACGCAACGGCCTGGCCGCACAATAAGCTGGGCCAGCCAGTAACGGGTGGTGCCCGGCGCCGGAGCCTCAACCGGTGCCGGGCCCGCCCGACCGTCGGAGGAGCACAGACGATGACAACGCAGCGCACCCGCTCGCTCGGGCGCCCGACCCTCGACGCGGTCGCGGCCCGCGCCGGCGTCGGGCGCGGCACGGTCTCCCGCGTGGTCAACGGCTCGCCGCAGGTCAGTCCGGAGGCCCGGGCGGCCGTCCAGCAGGCCATCGCCGAGCTGGGCTACGTGCCGAACCGGGCCGCCCGGGCGCTGGTCACCCAGCGGACCGACTCGGTGGCCCTGGTGGTCTCCGAGTCGGGGGAGCGGGTCTTCACCGAGCCGTTCTTCGCGGCGATCGTCCGGGGCGTCAGCTCCGGGCTGGTCGAGACGCCGATGCAGCTCTGGCTGGCGATGGTGCAGTCGCCGATCGAGCGGGAGCGGGTCGAGCACCACCTGACCAACCAGCACGTGGACGGCGTACTGCTGCTGTCCCTGCACGACTCGGACCCGCTGCCCACGCTGCTGGAGGAGCGCGGCCTGCCGGCGGTGCTCGGCGGCCGGCCGGCCCGGATGCTGCACCCGAACGCCCAACCGGCGTGGTTCGTCGACGTGGACAACGTCGGCGGCGCCCGGCAGGCGGTGGAGCACCTGTTCGCCCGGGGGCGGCGGCGCGTCGCCACCATCGCCGGCCCGCAGGACATGGGCGCCGGCCTGGCCCGGCTCTCCGGCTACCGGGAGGCGGTGCGCGCCGCCGGGGGCATGGTCGAGAACGGCCTGATCGCGTACGGGGACTTCAGCGAGGGCAGCGGCACGGCCGCCATGCGTCGGCTGCTGGACTCCTGCCCGGATCTGGACGCCGTCTTCGTCGCCTCCGACCTGATGGCCTTCGGCGCGTTGCGCGCGCTGCGGGAGGCGGGTCGCCGGGTGCCCGAGGACGTGGCGGTGATCGGCTTCGACGACGCCCCGATCGCCCGCCAGGCCGAGCCGCCGCTGACCACGGTGTTCCAGCCGGTGGAGGAGATGGGCCGGCAGATGGCCCGCCTCCTGGTCTCCCGCATCCGCGGCGACGACGTCCCTTCCCCGCACGTCCTCCTGAACACCGAGCTGATCCACCGCGCCTCCGCCTGACGCACCCCCACCACCACCTCCCCCCGCACGATCCGTGCATCAGCGGGCGTGGGGGGTGGGGGTGGGTCAGGACCAGCGGCGGAGTTCTCGGCGGGCGAGGGACGCGCGGTGGACCTCGTCGGGGCCGTCGGCCAGGCGCAGCGTGCGGGCCTGGGCCCAGAGCGCGGCGAGCGGGGTGTCCTGGCTGACGCCGGCCCCGCCGTACGCCTGGATCGCCTTGTCGATCACCCACTCGGCCATCGCCGGGGTAGCGATCTTGATGGCCTGGATCTCGGTGTGCGCGCCCTTGTTGCCCACGGTGTCCATCAGCCAGGCGGTCTTGAGCACCAGCAGCCGGGCCTGCTCGATCCGGACCCGGGACTCGGCGATCCACTCCCGTACCACGCCCTGCTCGGCGAGCGGGCGGCCGAACGCCACCCGGTCCAGCGCGCGGCGGCAGAGCAGCTCCAGCGCCCGTTCGGCCATGCCGACCAGCCGCATGCAGTGGTGGATCCGCCCCGGACCGAGTCGCGCCTGGGCGATGGCGAAGCCGGTGCCCTCGGCGCCGACCAGGTTCTCCACCGGCACCCGGACACCCGTAAAGTCGATCTCGGCGTGCCCGCCGTGCGGGGCGTCGGAGTAGCCGAAGACGGTCATCCCGCGTCGTACCGTCACGCCCGGGGTGTCCCGGGGGACCAGGATCATGCTCTGCTGGCGGTGCCGGTCGGCGTCCGGGTCGGTCTTGCCCATCACGATGAAGACCTCGCAGCGCGGGTCCATCGCCCCGGACGACCACCACTTGCGGCCGTCGACCACGTAGTGGTCGCCGTCGCGGGTGATCCGGGTGGCGATGTTCGTCGCGTCGGAGGAGGCGACCTCCGGCTCGGTCATGCAGAAGGCGGAGCGGATCGTGCCGTCCAGCAGCGGCGCGAGCCAGCGCTCCCGCTGCGCGTCGGAGCCGAACTCGGCCAGCAGCTCCATGTTGCCGGTGTCCGGCGCGGCGCAGTTCAGCGCCTCCGGGGCCAGGTGCGGGCTGCGCCCGGTCAGCTCGGCCAGCGGCGCGTACTGGAGGTTGGTCAGGCCGGCGCCGTAGCGCGCGTCCGGCAGGAACAGGTTCCACAGGCCCCGGGCCCGGGCCTCGGCCTTCAGCTCGTCCATCACCGGCGGCCGGGCCCACGGGTCGCCGGCGGCGAGCACCTGCTCGTGGTGCACCGGCTCGGCCGGCAGGACGCACTCGGTGAGGAACGCCTCCAGCCGCTGCCGCAGCTCGACCGTGCGGTCGTCGTACGCGAACTCCATCACTTCTCCCTCACCGCGTGCAGACCGTGCGCGACCAGCGGCGCCACCATCTCGCCGATCCGGTCGAACCCCTCGCCCAGCGTCTGCCCGAGGGTGTGCCGGTAGTGGATGCCCTCGCAGATCACCGCCAGCTTGAAACAGCCGAGCGCCACGTGCCAGTGCAACGGGCCGACGTCGACGTCGCTGCGGCCGGCGTAGCGGTCGATCAGCTCGGCGCCGGTGGGGAAGCCGGCCCGGGGGCCGATCCCGTCGGCCACCGGGTTGCCCTCGGCGAGGTCGCTGTCGCCCAGCACGTCCCAGTAGGTCAGCAGCAGGCCGAGGTCGGCCAGCGGGTCGCCCAGCGTGGCCATCTCCCAGTCGAGCACCGCCCGCACCGTCACCGGCTCGACGGCGGTGAGCAGATTGTCCAGCCGGTAGTCGCCGTGCACGATCCGGCCCGCGTTCGCGCCCTCCGGCACGCTGCCGGCCAGCGCGTCGCGCAGCTCGTCGATGCCGGGCAGCGGGCGGCTGCGGGACCGGTCGAGCTGCCCGGCCCAGCGCCGGACCTGCCGGGCCAGGTAACCGTCGGGGCGGCCGAAGTCGGCCAGCCCGACCTCGGCCGGCTCCACCCGGTGCAGCGTGGCGAGCGTGTCCATCATCGCCATGGCGAGGTCACGCCGCTGGCCGGCGGTGAGCGCGTCGGTCTGCTCGCGCCGCCGGTAGACCTCGCCGTCGACGTGGGCCATCAGGTAGAACGGCGCGCCGATGACGCTCTCGTCGGCGCAGAGCAGCAGCGCCTCGGGGACCGGCACGCCGGTCGGGGCCAGCGCCGAGATCACCCGGTGTTCCCGGGCCATGTCGTGCGCGGTGGCCAGCACGTGCCCGAGCGGGGGCCGGCGCAGCACCACCTCGCGGTCACCGGCGCGCAGCAGGTAGGTCAGGTTGGACTTGCCGCCGGCGATCAGGCGCGCGGACAGCGGCCCGGCCAGCTCGGGCCGGTGGGTGGCCAGGTGGGCGGCGAGTCGGTCGAGGTCGAGCCCGCGCGGGGCCGGACCGGTCGGTGGCCGGGTGGCGTCGACGGCCGGATCGGTCATCCGGATAGTCGACGGCAGCTCAGCTTTGTTGTCAAGGTCGGATTTTCCCGGCGGGACATGCCGCGGCAACGGGGACGAAACGGCCGGCCGGCAGGCTGGGAACAGCCTGCCGGCCACGCGCCGGCCCGCCGAGCGGAGGGGATCAACATGCTGCTGAGAGTTCGGGTGACCCTGCCCGACCGACCGGGCACGCTCGGCCAGGTGGCCCGGACACTCGGTGTCTCCGGGGCGGACATCGTCCAGGTGGTGGTCCTGGAGCGGCTCGGTGGGCGGGCGGTCGACGACTTCACCGTGGTCTGGCCTGGCGCGGCGCGGGTGGAACGGCTGCTCGCCGGGCTGGCCGCGATCCCCGGCGTCCGGGTGGACGGGGTGTGGCGGGCGATCGGCACGCCGACCACCACCGGCCAGGACGCGGAGCTGCTCGCCCAGGTGGCGGCGAACCCGACCGACGGGGTGGCCACGCTCGTCGACGCCGTGCCCGGCCTGCTCGCCGCGGACTGGGCGGTGGCCGCGGTGGTGCCGCTGGACTGGGCCGCGCGTCCCGGTGGGGCCGGCTCGGCCACCGTCGGGCACGCGAGCTGGCGGACCCCGACGCCGCCCCGGTTGCCCGAGGTGACCCCGCTGCGCGCCCGCGCGCTGACCAGCCCGGAGGGGCACCACTACGCGGTGGCGCCGTTCGGCCGGGCCGGGCTGGTGCTGGTGGTCTCCCGCGACCACGGCGAGCCGCTCTCGGCGGCCGCGTTCCACGCCACCGAGGTGGACCGGCTCGCCCAACTCGTCCGCGCCAGCGCGGTGATCCTCGGTGACCGGCTGGACCTGGTGGGCACGCCGCCGGTGACCACCGTCACCTGACCCGGAGGCGGGGCGTCACCCCGGGGCAACGGGGGCGCAACAGGCGACCGGCATGGTCGGTGGTGAGGAAGGGAGACAACCATGGCGCTGTGGCGGATCCGAGCCACCGTGGACGACCGGCCGGGTTACCTGTCGGTGCTCACGGCGAGCCTCGCGTTGCGCGGGGTCAACATCCTCACCGTGCAGGTGCACACCACCGAGGTCGGCGCCGTCGACGACTTCCTGGTCGACGCGCCCGAGCAGATCACCGAGGCCGACCTGCGGGCCGCGGTCGAGCGGGGCCGGGGACGGGACTGCTGGGTGGCGCGCAGCGAGGCGCGTGGGCTGGCCGACGAGCCGACGCGGGTGCTCGGCCTGGCCGGTCGGCTGCTCCGCGATCCGGAGGGCCCCGGCGCGGCGCTGCGGACGCTGCTGGGTGCCGACGCGGTGACCTGGCGTCCGACGTCCACCGCCGCGCCGGGCGGCGTGGGCGGCACCACGATGCTGCTCGCCGACCCGGCGGGCGGCGCCTACGAGCTGCGCCGTCGGGAGCCGAGCTTCACCCCGGCCGAGTACGCCCGGGCGCAGGCGCTGGTCGAGCTGGCGGCGACGCTGGACCGCCGGGACACCCACCGGGTCACGCTGGTGCTGCCCGACGGTGGGGAGGTGTCGGTGCGGCCGGCCACCGCAGACGACGTGCCGGCCGTACGCGAACTGCACGTCGGCTGCTCGGAGCGGAGCCGGCAGCGGCGCTACCTGAGCGGCGCGTACCCGTCGCCGGCCCGGCTGCGTCGGCTGCTCGAACCGGCGCGGGGGGTGACCCTGCTCGCCACGGCGGGCTCCGGCGGGGCGGCGGAGTCGGTCGTGGCGATGGCCAACCTGCTCGGCGAGGGCGACGAGGCCGAGGCGGCGCTGCTGGTCCGGGACGACTGGCAGCGGCGGGGCCTCGGCTCGGCGCTGCTGCGTCGGCTGCTCGGGCACGCCGGCCGGGCCGGTTGCGCCGCGGTGCTGCTGCACGTGCAGGCCGAGAACACGCCGATGCTGCGGACGCTGCGCCGGCTGGACCGGCCGGTGACGCTGGACCGCGACGGCGGCGTGCTGACCGCGACGTTGCCGCTGACCCCCGCCGGCCGGGTGGGCGTGCCGGCCGGCCGAGGGCCGGGGGCCGTCCGACCGGCGTGGCCCGGCCGGGACACCGCGGCGGGCCTGCCGGCGCAGCGGCCGGGTTAGAGCTGACGGCAGCCCGGCCGGGTCCACTCGGTGAGCCGCAACGGCGCGGCACGCCGACGGGGCCCGGCGGGGAGCCGACACCGGCGCCGATGCGGCGCCACCCTGACCGACCTCCGATGCGGGGGACGGTGACACGGACGGGGCCTCCGGTGCGGGGGCCCCGTTCGTGTCCCTGGGCGGCAGGTAGCTGACGGTTCGTCCGCCGCGACCTGCCCGCCGGCAAGATGCCGACCACGCGTCGCCAGCCCCGACGCCCGCCGACGCCCGACACGGCAGAGCGCCCCGGGCCGTACGGGTCCGGGGCAAGTGCGGCGGGCTCGAGGTGAGGGTTTCGTCGATCATGGACTTGTGGTGCCAGGAAATGTTCGATTCGGCATGAAATCGGAGGTGCCACAAGTCCAAGATCGGCAGAGGTTCGCCGCTTCCTGAAGTGTGTCGGGGCCAGCCAGGATGAATGCTCCGGGCAGCCCGGAGTGGGTGCTGGCGGACAGCGGCACGAACGCAAATGAATATGGGGCTGCTCCGCGCAGGTCATCAGGTGCTCGACCTGCTCGACCATCACGCCAGATCGCCGCAGGCCCGGCGGCGGAGCGCCCCGGCCCGCACGGGTCCGGGGCGCTCTCGGGTCAGGAGCGGTCAGCCGCGCTCGGCGATCTGGGCGACGAACGCCCGCCAGGACGCCGGCTCGAAGGCGAGCGTCGGGCCGGTCGAGTCCTTCGAGTCCCGTACGCCGACGACGCCGGGAAGGTTGTCGGCGACCTCCACGCAGGCCCCTTGGTTACTGCCGCTGCGGGTGCTCTTGCGCCAGTGCGCGCCAGTCAGGTCCATGACTTTGCCACTTCCGTTATCAGCTCGGAGGACTGTTGCAGTGTCAGCGCCTCGGCGAGGATGGCTTCCCATTGCTCGCGTAGGGCCGCCACCTCGGGGGTCCGCTCGACCACCTGACCCCGCAGCCGGTTGTCGAGGTAGCCCACGTCAACCAAGTCCGCCAGGGTCGCGACGACAAACGGCCCGTCGAGGCCAGCGTACGCGCCGACCCCACGCGGTACGACGTGGATTCTGACGCGCCGCCGGTGCTGGCTGAGCTGCGCCAGGTGGAACAGTTGCTCGCGCATCACTGCGGGGCCGCCGACGGGCCGCCGAAGGACTGCGTCGTCTAGAACGGCAACGAGGTGCGGCGGGTCGTCGCTGGCGAGGATCTGTTGCCGCGCAAGCCTTTTGGCTACTCGCGTCTCCACCTCCTCGGCGCTGATCCTGCCATCGCTGCCGAACACGGCGCGTGCGTACGCCTCGGTTTGTAAGAGTCCGGGTACCCACGCCACCTCATACCACCGCAACGTGCGGGCCTGCTGCTCGAAGGTGATCCACTCGCGTAGCCAGAGCGGCGCGGCGTCGAGTTCGGAGAGCCGATCGAGTAGGCGCGCGAACATGCCCCCGGTCTTCAGCGCGCGATCGATCGAGGCGGCGTAATCGCCGGTCGGCGGGCGCGAGCCGGTCTCAACGGCGCTGACGTGCGTGCCCGAGTAGCTGATGAGCTTGCCGAAATCGTCCTGACTGAGGCCGCGAGACGCACGTGCGTGCCGTAGCTCGTCGAGCAGGACTTCGGCGGCTGTCATGGTCATGTTCCCCAAGCCTCCCCCACCTTCAGCCGATGCGCCTCCATGGCTCCCCACTAGGGCAAACGCTGGTCGCCGCACTCTCTCCAACGTGGCCGAACACCTTCCGACACTAGGCGGTCACGCACAAGAGTGTCACCAGTGCGGCGCGGCCGGCAGGGACCACCCGAGACCCGGCGACCGTGTCAGTCAGGGGACCGCCTCGTCCGGCAGGCGTCAGCGCGGGGCGGTCCCCCTTCCATTTCCCCCGCGAGAGGAGGGCGTGTCCGTGCCCGAGGAGAAGCCGACCCCCAGCCCGCAGTCGACCCCGCCGCCGGTCCGACCGAACCGCGTTCCGCCGTCGCGCTGGCTGTCGTCGCCGGCAACGACGACGCTCTTCCCGCGACCGGGCGACGGCCGGTGACCGCGCCGCGCCGCCGCCGGCCGGAGGTGCCCGCGCTGCGTGCCGGCGACGTCCTGCACCTCACCCAGGAGGCGTCGCCGCAGTTCGTCCGCCCGATCAGGGTCCGGATGATCCGTGTGCTGGATTGGACGACGTACGACGGTTGGTTGTGGGCCGACGTCTACCAACTCGGCCCGGACGGCAACGCGACCGCCCGCCGGTCCCTGTTCCTGTGGCGGAGCGGAGTGCGCGTGCTGACCCCACCGCCGCCGGTGTCGCAACGCCGCCCGCGCGTCGGCGCTCTCGTGTGATGGCCCGCCGCCCCGGCCCCGCCGACCACGTCCCGTCGCGGCCCACCTGGCGCTGCCGTGCTTGCGGGGTGGCCTGGCCGTGCTCGACGGCGAAGCTGACCCTCCTCGCGCGCTACCGCGAGCGGAAGGCCGACCTGCGGGCGTACCTCCTGACCCTGCACGAGACTGCGGCCGAGGAACTGGCCGATCTGGACGGCGGCCGGTGCCCGGCGGACCTCGAAGACCGCTTCACCGCCTGGGCCGAGCCTCGCGGCTGACCCTCCCCGACCGACCCGCCTCGCTCCCGGCCGTCTTCCCAAACCGGCGGCGGCGAGATTACATTGTCAACCATCCATGGGAGCGCTCCCGCGCTCCTGCGGCCCACCCCACCACCACCGCCGCACGGCGGCCCGACCGGCACCGTCCGACGCCGATCGCGCCGCCGTGCGGCAGCCCATCCTCCACAGGAGCTCGCCATGCCCCGACCGACCCCGCCGCCGCGCGGTCGCCCGTCCCGCCGGCTGCTCGCCGCCGGCGCCGCGCTGGTGGCCGCGTTGGCCACCACCGTGCCGCTGCCGGCCGCCGCCGTGCCGGCCACCGCGTCCGCCCCGGCCGCGCAGGCCGCGGCCGCGTACAACTACGCCGAGGCGTTGCAGAAGTCGCTGTTCTTCTACGAGGCGCAGCAGTCCGGCCGCAAGCCGTCCTGGAACCGGGTCTCCTGGCGGGGCGACTCGGCGTTGACCGACGGCGCCGACGTCGGCGTCGACCTGACCGGCGGCTGGTACGACGCCGGCGACCACGTGAAGTTCGGCTTCCCGATGGCGTTCAGCACCACCATGCTGGCCTGGGGCGCGGTCGAGTACCGGGACGGTTACGTCGCCTCCGGCCAGCTCAGCTATCTGCTCAACAATCTGCGCTTCGTCAACGACTACTTCGTCAAGGCACACCCCGCGCCGAACGTCCTCTACGGCCAGGTCGGCAAGGGCGACGACGACCACAAGTGGTGGGGGCCGGCCGAGGTGCTGCCGATGGCGCGGCCCGCGTACAAGATCGACGCGAGCTGCGGTGGCGCGGACCTGGCCGGCGAGACGGCGGCGGCGATGGCCGCGTCGTCGATGGTGTTCCGCCCCACCGACGCCGCCTACGCGGACAAGCTGCTGGGCCACGCCAAGCAGCTCTACACGTTCGCCGACACGGTGCGGAAGTCGTACAGCGAGTGCATCACCGACGCGGCGTCGTTCTACAAGTCCTGGAGCGGCTACCAGGACGAGCTGGTCTGGGGCGCGACGTGGCTGTACCGGGCCACCGGCGACGCGGCCTACCTGGCCAAGGCGGAGAGCGAGTACGACAAGCTCGGCACCGAACCGCAGTCCACCACCCGCTCCTACAAGTGGACGCTCGCCTGGGACAACAAGCAGTTCGGCGCGTACGTGCTGCTGGCCAACCTGACCGGCAAGCAGAAGTACGTCGACGACGCCAACCGCTGGCTGGACTACTGGACCGTGGGCGTCAACGGGCAGAAGGTGCCCTACTCGCCGGGCGGGATGGCGGTGCTCGACTCCTGGGGCGCGCTGCGCTACGCCGCCAACACCGCGTTCGCCGCGCTGGTCTACAGCGACAGGACCACCGACGCGACGCGTAAGACGCGCTACCACGACTTCGCGGTCCGGCAGGTCAACTACGCGCTCGGCGACAACCCGCGCAACTCCAGCTACCTGATCGGGTTCGGGACCAACTCCCCGAAGAACCCGCACCACCGCACCGCGCACGGTTCCTGGTGGGACAGCCAGACCGTGCCGGTCGAGACCCGGCACGTGCTCTACGGCGCGCTGGTCGGCGGCCCGTCGGCGGCCAACGACGCGTACACCGACAGCCGGTCGGACTACGTGATGAACGAGGTGGCCACCGACTACAACGCCGGCTTCACCTCCGCGCTGGCCCGGCTGACCAACGAGTACGGAGGCAGCCCGCGCGCCGGCTTCCCGACCGCCGAGACGCCGGACATGGACGAGCTGACCGTGGAGACCACGGTGATGCAGGCCGAGCCGCGGGCCACCGGGCTCAAGGCGATCATCTACAACAAGTCGGCGTTCCCGGCCCGGGCGCTGACCACCGGAAAGTTCCGGTACTACTTCCGGCCGGACGGCACCGGCCCGGTGACCGTCACGCCCGGCTACACCCAGGGCTGCCCGTCGCCGTCGACGGCCAAGCAGTTCTCCGGCGACATCTGGTACGTCGAGGTGGACTGCACCGGCTACACCATCGCGCCGGCCGGGCAGTCGCAGCACCGGATGGAGGTGCAGTTCAAGATCGGCGTGCCGGAGGGCGGCACCTGGGACCCGACGAACGACCCGTCGTACCAGGCCACCGCCGGGCCGAACCGCAAGGTGCCGCTCTACTCCGGCGGCGTGCGGGTGTGGGGCGACGAGCCCGGCCCGGCCACTCCGGACACCACCGCGCCGACCGCCCCCGGCACCCCGGTCGCCTCCGGCGTCACGGCCACCGGCCTGACGCTGACCTGGGCCGCCGCCACCGACACCGGCGGCAGCGGCCTGGCCGGCTACGAGGTGACCCAGGCGCAGACCGGCAGCGACGCGCTGGTGCTGCGCCCGGCCACCACCAACACGCTCGCGGTGACCGGGTTGACGCCGGAGCGGACGTACCAGTTCACCGTGCGCGCGGTCGACGGCGCCGGCAACCGGTCGGTGGCCTCGGCGGCGCTGGCCGTCACCACGCCGGCCGCCCCGGCGCCGGACACCACGCCGCCGACCGCGCCCGGCACGCCCACCGCGTCGGCGGTCGGCCCGACCGGGCTCACCCTGACCTGGGGTCCGGCCACCGACGCGGTCGGGGTGACCGGGTACCGCGTCTACCGGGGCGGGACCGTGCTGGTCGGCTCCACCACCGGCACGACGCTGGCGGTGACCGGGTTGACCGCCTCCACCGCGTACACGTTCACCGTGGTCGCGGTGGACGCGGCCGGCAACGTCTCGCCGGCCTCGCCCGGCGTCACGGTCACCACCACGGCCGCGCCGACCGGCGGCGGCTGCGCGGTGACCTGGACGGCGAACACCTGGGACACCGGGTTCACCGCGAACGTCACGGTCACCAACACCGGCACCAGCGCGATCAACGGTTGGACGCTCGCCTTCACGTTCCCGAGCACCGGGCAGAAGGCCGGGCAGGGCTGGTCGGCGAACGTCACCCAGACCGGCACGGCGGTGACCGCCTCGAACCTCGCCTACAACGGGACGCTGGCGGCGGGGGCGTCGACGAGCTTCGGCTTCAACGGCACCCACACCGGCACGAACCCGAGGCCGACCGGCTTCACGCTCAACGGGAGCGCCTGCACCGTCTCCTGACCACCGATCCGGCGGGCGCGGTCGGTCATCACACCGGGTGACCGACCGCGCACGCGGTCCGGAAATCTTCCGAAACTTTTCCGAAACATATTGTCCACCCGCGCGGTCGATGAAAATATCGAAGGAATTAGATACCTCAACCTTGACGTCCAGTCGTCCCCGCCCAGACGGCTCGGGTGTTGGCCAGTAAGGAGGCCACGGTGGCAATGAGCCCATCCGCTGCTCGCGGCGGGACCCGACGGCGGCGATCGCCCGCCGTCCGAGCGCTGCTCGCCGGTGCGGTCAGCGTCGTGACGGTGGCCGCGGTCGCGGTGATGATGCCGTCGGCGAACGCCGCGGCGAGCACGCTCGGCGCGGCGGCCGCGCAGTCGGGCCGGTACTTCGGCACGGCGATCGCGGCCGGCCGGCTCGGTGACTCGACGTACAGCACCATCGCGGCGCGTGAGTTCAACATGATCACGGCCGAGAACGAGATGAAGCCGGACGCCACCGAGCCCCAGCGGGGCCAGTTCAACTTCAACTCCGGTGACCAGATCTACAACTGGGCCACCCAGCGTGGCCTGAAGGTGCGCGGTCACACGCTGGCCTGGCACGCCCAGCAGCCCGGCTGGATGCAGAGCCTCAGCGGCAGCAACCTGCGTCAGGCGATGATCGACCACATCAACGGTGTGATGGCCCACTACAAGGGCAAGCTCGCCGCCTGGGACGTGGTGAACGAGGCGTTCAACGAGGACGGCAGCCGCCGTAACTCCAACCTCCAGGGCACCGGCAACGACTGGATCGAGGTGGCGTTCCGCACCGCGCGGGCGGCCGACCCGTCGGTCAAGCTCTGCTACAACGACTACAACATCGAGAACTGGTCGTACGGCAAGACGCAGGGTGTCTACCGGATGATCCAGGACTTCAAGTCCCGGGGCGTGCCGATCGACTGCGTCGGTCTCCAGACCCACTTCACCGGCGGCAGCTCGCTGCCAAGCAACTTCCAGACCACGCTGTCCAGCTTCGCCGCGCTCGGCGTGGACGTGGCGCTCACCGAGGCCGACGTCACCAACGCCTCCACCAGCCAGTACGCCGGCCTGACGCAGGCCTGCATGAACGTGCCGCGCTGCATCGGCATCACCGTGTGGGGTGTGCGCGACAGCGACTCCTGGCGCTCCGGCGAGAGCCCGCTGCTGTTCGACGGCGGCGGCAACAAGAAGGCCGCGTACACCTCGGTCCTCAACGCGCTCAACGCGGCGGCCCCGACCACCTCGCCGACCGCGACGCCGACCTCCGGGCCGACCACACCGCCGCCGTCCGGCGGCAGCGGCCGGATCGTCGGCGTGCAGTCGGGCCGGTGCGTCGACGTGCCCAACGCCACCCAGACCAACGGCACCCGGGTCCAGCTCTACGACTGCAACGGTCAGTCGAACCAGCAGTGGACGTACACCAGCAACAAGCAGCTGATGGTGTACGGCAGCAAGTGCCTCGACGCGAACGGCGCGGGCACCGCCAACGGCACCGGCATCATCATCTACGACTGCAACGGGCAGCCGAACCAGCAGTGGAACATCAACTCCAACGGCACCATCAGCGGCGTGCAGTCCGGCCGCTGCCTCGACGTCTGGGGCACCGGCAACGGCCAGCAGATCCAGCTCTACGACTGCCACGGCCAGACCAACCAGCAGTGGCGGACCGACTTCGGCACCACCACGCCGCCGCCCACCACGCCGCCGCCCACGACCACGCCGCCGCCGAGCGGCTGCGCGCTGCCGTCGACCTACCGCTGGTCGTCGACCGGCGCGCTGGCGAACCCGGCGAACGGCTGGGTCTCGGTCAAGGACTTCACCAACGTGGTCTACAACGGCAAGCACCTGGTCTACGCGTCGAACGTGAACGGCAGCGGGCAGTACGGCTCGATGAACTTCGGCCTGTTCACCAACTGGTCCGACATGGCCTCGGCCAGTCAGACCGGGATGAGCCAGGGCACGGTGGCGCCCACGCTGCTGTACTTCGCCCCGAAGAACATCTGGGTGCTGGCGTACCAGTGGGGGCCGACGTCGTTCAGCTACAAGACGTCAAGTGACCCGACCAACGCCAACGGCTGGTCCGCGGCGCAGACGCTCTCCACCGCGACCCTCCCCGACGCCCCGTACGGCGTCATCGACCAGACGCTCATCGGCGACGACCAGAACATGTACCTCTTCTTCGCCGGGGACAACGGCAAGATCTACCGGTCGAGCATGCCGCTCGGGAACTTCCCGGGCAGCTTCGGCTCGAGCTACACGACGATCATGACCGACTCGACGAACAACCTGTTCGAGGGCGTCGAGGTCTACAAGGTGGCGGGCCAGAACCAGTACCTGATGCTCGTCGAGGCGATCGGCAGCCAGGGGCGGTACTTCCGCTCCTTCACCGCCACCAGCCTGGGCGGCACCTGGACCCCGAACGCGGCCACCGAGAGCAACCCCTTCGCGGGCAAGGCCAACAGCGGTGCGACGTGGACCAACGACATCAGCCACGGTGACCTGGTCCGCAACAATCCCGACCAGACCAAGACCGTCGACGCCTGCAACCTCCAGTTGCTGTACCAGGGCAAGAACCCCAGCGCGAGCGGCGACTACAACCTGCTGCCGTGGCGGCCGGGTGTGTTGACCCTGCAACGCTGACGGATCGCTGACCACCGGGGCGTGCCCGGCACCGTGCGGTGCCGGGCACGCCCGTCGGTGTGGCGCCGCCGGAATCAGTCGGCCAGGTCGTCGGCGAGCAGGTCCATCAGCAGGGCGTCGTGCCAGCGCCCGTCGGCGCCCCGCTCGTAGCGCCGCATGATGCCCACCGGCCGGAAGCCCACCTTCGCGTACGCCCGGATCGCGGCCGTGTTCGCCGCCGCCGGGTCGATGGTGAATCGGTGGTGGCCGTACTCGTCGGCCAGGTGCCGGGCCAGCGTCCGGATCGCGTCCCCGCCCAGCCCGGCGCCGCGTACCTCCGGGTCGAGGAAGATGTCCAGGCTGGCGTGGCGGTAGTCGGGGTCGGTCTCCGCGTACCACTGGATCGCGCCGACCAGCCGGCCCTCGTGCTCGACCACGAACACGGCCAGCGCGTCGTCGGCCAGGTCGGCGCGGACCGCCTCGGCCAGGTCGTCACCGCCCCGCCACCAGCGGCGCACCTCCGGGGTGGCGCGGATCGCGGCCAGCGCGGCCACATCGGCGTCCGTCGCCGGCCGCAGCGTCACCGTCCGCCCGCGCAGCATCGCGTCAGCCCCGCCGCTCGCCGTGCTCGACACAGACCGCCGACCATCCGGCCGGCACGACCTGCACCTTCATCCGCCGGCGGCAGGACGCGCACCAGCGCGGCGGCTCCCACGCCCGCGCCGCCGCGCAGGCCGGGTGCGGGCCGGCGGCCACCGACTCGCCGCACCTGTCGCACCAGCGCGTCACCGCGCCGGCGTCGTCGGCCGTGCCGGCGCGGTTGGCCGCGTCGGCGTCACCGGCCGGCACGTCGGGTCGGACCAGCTTCGTCACCGTCGCCTCACAGGGTCGCCGAGAGCGCCTTCACCGGCATCTTCAGGTCGGTCAGGAGTTGCAGGTCGTCGGTGGCCGGCCGACCCAGCGTGGTCAGGTAGTTGCCGACGATGACCGCGTTGATGCCGCCGAGCAGGCCGTCGCGGGTGCCGAGGTCACCCAGGGTGAGCTCGCGACCGCCCGCGTACCGGAGGATGGTGCGCGGCATGGCCAGCCGGAACGCGGCGATGGCCCGCAGCGCGTCCTTGCCCTCGACCACCGGCCGGTCACCCAGCGGCGTGCCGGGGCGCGGGTTGAGGAAGTTCAGCGGCACCTCGTGCGGGTCCAGCTCGGCGAGTTGCGCGGCGAACTCGGCCCGCTGCTCCACCGTCTCGCCGAGCCCGAGGATGCCGCCGCAGCAGACCTCCATGCCGGACTCGCGGACCATCCGCAGCGTCTCCCAGCGCTCCTCCCAGGAGTGCGTGGTGACCACGTTCGGGAAGTAGGAGCGGCAGGTCTCCAGGTTGTGGTTGTACCGGTGCACGCCCATCGCGGCCAGCTCGTCGACCTGCTCCTGGGTGAGCATGCCGAGCGAGGCGGCGACCTGGATGTCGACCGCTTCGCGAATGGCGGCCACGCCCGCGCGCATCTGCGCCATCAGCCGGGCGTCCGGGCCGCGGACGGCGGCCACGATGCAGAACTCGGTGGCCCCGGTCGCGGCGGTCTGCTTCGCGGCCTCGACCAGCGCCGGGATGTCCAGCCAGACCGACCGGACCGGCGAGGTGAACAGGCCGGACTGGGAGCAGAAGTGGCAGTCCTCCGGGCAGCCGCCGGTCTTCAGCGAGACGATGCCCTCGACCTCGACCTCCGGGCCGCACCACCGCATCCGGACCTCGTGGGCGAGTTGGAGCGCGGCCGGCAGGTGCTCGTCGGGCAGGTTCAGCACGGCGAGGATGCCGGCCTCGTCGAGGCCGACGCCGTTCTCCAGCACCCGGGTCCGGGCCTGGTCGAGGATCTCTGGCATGGCTCGTAACCTAACAGGCCGCCGGAAGCGCGGGAAACCGTCGTGAGCGGCCCGGCGAGCCGGGACCACGCCACGCCGGGGTCGCCCGCCCGGGTGGTAACTTCGCCCGGCGGAAGCGCCCGGCGGGGCGGGCGGTCGGCGGGAGGGGACGGTGCGGTGGCGGACTGGCTGGCGGCACTCGACCGCAGCGCCGAACAGCGGGCCGAGGCGGGCCTGACCCGCACGCTGCGTCCCCGCGCGGCCGACGACGACGTCGTCGACCTGGCCGGCAACGACTACCTCGGCCTGGCCACCCACCCGGAGGTCACCGCCGCCGCCGCGACGGCCCTGTCCCGGTACGGGTTGGGCGCCACCGGGTCACGACTGGTGCGCGGCTCCACCGACCTGCACCACGCGCTCGAGGACGACCTGGCCGCCTGGCTCGGCGTCGACCGGGCGCTGGTCTTCTCCTCCGGCTACCTGGCCAACCTCGCCGCCGTCCGGGGCCTGACCCAGCCGCGTACGCTGCTCGTCTCCGACGCGCACAACCACGCCTCGCTGATCGACGGCTGCCGGATCTCCCGCGCCGAGACGCTGGTGACGCCGCACCGGGACGTGGCCGCGGTGGCCGCCGCGCTGGCCGCCGCGCCGGGCCGGCCGGCCGTGGTGGTGACCGAGTCGGTCTTCTCCGTGGACGGCGACGTGGCACCGCTCGCGGAGCTGCACGCGGTGGCCCGCCGGCACGGCGCGTTGCTGCTCGTCGACGACGCGCACGCGCTCGGCGTCACCGGCCCGGCCGGCGCCGGCGGGGTGGCCGCGGCCGGGCTGGCCGGCGCGCCCGACGTGGTGGTCACCGCGACCCTGTCCAAGGCGCTCGGTGGGGCCGGCGGCGTGGTCGCCGGGCCGGCGGAGTTCGTCCGCCACCTGGTGGAGACCGGCCGCACGTTCATCTTCGACACCGCGCCGCCGCCGGCGGTGGTGGCCGGGGTGCGGGCCGCGGTGCGGCTGGCCCGGGACGGCGACGCGCTCCGCGCCGAGCTGACCGACCGGGTCGCGCTGGCGGTGCGCCGGCTGGGCGCGGCGGGGCTGCCCGTGTCCGCCCCCGACGCGGCGGTGGTCTCGGTGACCGCGCCCGGCCCGGAGGCGGCGACCGCCTGGGCGGCGGCCTGCCGCGACCGGGGCGTGGCGGTCGGCTGCTTCCGTCCGCCGTCCACGCCGGACAGCCGCTCCCGGCTGCGCCTGACCATCGGCGCCGGGGTGGACCGGGCGGACTTCGAACGGGCCCTGGACGTGATCGTGGCGTGCGCCCCGCAGTCCCGAACGGAGGACTCATGAGCGACGGCTGGACCGGCGCGGTGCTGGTGACCGGCACCGACACCGGGATCGGCAAGACCGTGGTGACCGCGGCCGTCACCGCCGCCGCCCAGGCGGCCGGGCTGCGGGTGGCGGTGGTCAAGCCCGGTCAGACCGGTACCGCCACCGGCGAGCCCGGTGACGTCGACTCGGTGACCCGGCTGGCCGCCCCGCTCACCGGCCGGACGCTGGCCAGCTACCCGGACCCGCTCGCCCCGCTGGCCGCGGCCCGGGTCGCCGAGCTGCCGCCGCTGGAGCTGTACAACGCGGTCGACGCGGTCCGCGAGGAGGTCGACAAGCACGACCTGGTGCTGATCGAGGGAGCCGGCGGGCTGCTCGTACCGATGGGGTTGCGGCCGTCCGGCGAGCCCTGGACGGTGGCCGACCTGGCGGTGTCGCTGGGCGCGCCGGCCGTGGTGGTGGCGCGGGCCGGGCTCGGCACGCTCAACCACACCGCGTTGACGCTGGAGGCGCTGGAGCGGCGGGCCGTGCCGGCCGGCGTGGTGATCGGCGCCTGGCCGACCGAGCCGGAGCTGGTGCACTGGCTGAACCTGTCCGAGCTGGTGCCGAACCTGCTCGGCGCGGTGCCCGCCGGCGCCGGCGGGATGGACCCGGGCGTGTTCCGCCGGTCCGCGCCGGGTTGGCTCACCCCGGCGCTCTACGGTGTCCTCGACGACTGGCGGGCCTGGGCCGAGGAGAGCGGCTGAGGAGTAAGGCGGGGCCCCTTCTCAACGCATTCGGTATAGGCGGGGGCCCCTTTTAACGCCACCCTCGGCTCACCGCGTCGGGCGCCGGGGCGTGTTTACCCCTGCCCTCTACGGCGGGCTGAGTACCTGACCTTCGTCGGTGTCCGGCCCCGGCCGGCGTGGGTAGCGTGACCGCCGTGGAACTGCGCCCGCTGTCCCCGACGGCCCGTCGCCGGGCCGGTGACCTGCTGCTCTGGGCCGTGCTCGCGACGCCGGTGACGTACGCCCGGCTCACCCCGCCGTGGCGGTCGCACGAGGTGCCCCTGCTGGTCGGCGTGTTGGCGCTGCTCGGCGTGGCGGTGGCGGTGAGCCGCCGGTGGCCGCTCGTGGCGGTGTCGGCGGTGGTGGCCGGCTCGCTCGTCGACGGCAACGTGGTGTTCGCCATCCCGGTCCTCGGCTACCTGGCCGGGCTGCGCAGCGCCCGCGCCGCCCCGGCGGCGGCGGTGTTCGCCGCCATCGCGGTGACCGGCACCGTGCTCAACCTCGGCCTGCTCGGCACCGAGCCGGCCGCCTGGTTCCAGCTCACCTCGGTGCTGCTCTTCGCCGGCGTGTTCCCCTGGCTGCTGGGCCGGCTGCGGCGCCAGCACCGGGCGCTTGCCACGGCCGGGCGACGGCACGCCGCGCAGGAGCGGCGGAGCGAGGCGGAACGGGTACGCCTGCGCGAGCGGGCCCGCATCGCCCAGGACATGCACGACTCGCTCGGCCACGACCTGAGCCTCATCGCGTTGCGGGCGGGCGCGCTGGAGCTGGCGACCGGACTGTCGCCGGCGCACCGTGCGGCGGCGGGGGAGCTGCGGGCCAGCGTCGCCGCCGCCACCGAGCGGCTGCACGAGGTCATCGGGGTGCTGCGCGAGGAGCGCCCCCGGCGCCCGCCCGGCGAGTCGGTCGCCGACCTGGTCGACGGTGCCCGCGACGCCGGCATGACCGTGCACCTGCCCGGCGAGGCGGCCGCCGACGTGGGCCTGCCGCCGCTGGTCGCGCATGCCGTGCACCGGGTGGTCCGGGAGGCGCTGACCAACGCCGCCCGGTACGCGCCGGACGCCCCGGTCACGGTCACCGTGGCGCGCGCCGCCGACGCGGTCACGGTCGCGGTGGTCAACCCGCAGGCCCCGGCCGGTCCGCTGCCCGGGCCGGCGTCGCAAGGCTCCGGCCTGCTGGCGCTGCGCGAGCGGGTACGCCTCGCCGGCGGCGCCCTGGACGCCGGCCGGTGCGACGGCGGTTGGGCGGTCACCGCTCGCCTTCCGTTGTCCAGGGGCGCGTTGTCCGCCCCGACAGACGGCCGTCGGCCGGACGTGCGACCCGGCGGCGACCCGGTGCCCGTCGCCAGCCTCGGCCCCCCGCGGGCCGGTCGGCGGCCCGGCGGCGGGCCGTGCGGCGGTGACTCGCACGACGGCGGCGATCCGTACGGCGGCGGGCGGCGCGGCGTGGAGGCCCGGCGGCTGCGGGAGGCCCGCCGGCGGGTCCGCCGCAGCCTGCTCGTCGCGTTCGGTGCGCCGGCCGGGCTGGCGCTGGTGCTCGCGCTGGTCTACTACCCGCTCGCCACCGCCGGGGCGGTGCTCGACCGGCCCGGCTTCGACCGGCTGAGGCTGGGCGAGCAGCGTGACGCGCTCGGGCTGCCCCGGCGGCAGGCCGAGCCGCCCGCCACCGGCACGGCCCCCGGCTGCGAGTTCTACACCGACGGCAACTTCCCGTTCGCGGAGCCGACCTGGCGGCTCTGCTTCAGCGACGGGAAGCTGATCAGCAAGGAGCGGATCGCGTCATGACCGACGACCACGGGCGGCCGCTGCGGGTGGTGCTCGCCGACGACGAGGCCATGGTGCGCGCCGGGGTGCGGGCGATCCTCGCCGCCGACCCGGGCGTCGAGGTGGTCGGCGAGGCGGGCGACGGCCACGCGGCGGTGGAGCTGGTGCGTGCGCACCGGCCCCGGGTGGCGCTGCTCGACATCCGGATGCCCCGCTGCGACGGGCTCGACGCGGCGGCGCAGATCCGCCGCCTGGTGCCGGAGACCGCACCGGTCATGCTCACCACGTTCGGCGACGACGACCTGATCGCCCGCGCGCTCGGCCTCGGCGCCGCCGGCTTCCTGCTGAAGTCCGGCGACCCGAGGGAGCTGCTGGCCGGGGTGCGCGCGGTGGCCGACGGCGGGGCGTACCTGTCACCCCGGGTGGCCCGCCGGGTGATCGAGTTGAGTGGGGGGCGGCTCGCCCGTGGCCCGTCCGCGCGGGATCGGCTGGCCGGGCTGACCGACCGGGAGCGGGAGGTGCTCGCGCTGGTCGGGGCAGGGCTGTCCAACGCCGAGATCGCCCGCCGGCTGCACCTGGTCGAGGGCACCGTGAAGAGCTACCTGACCAGCGTCTTCACCCGACTGAACGTGCGTAACCGGGTGCAGGCGGCGATCCTCGCGTACGAGGCGGGGCTGGTCCCGCCCACCGGCTGACCAGCCCCGCCCGTGCCGGCGCGGTCAGGCGTCGCGCCGGGCCAGCGCCCACCGGCCGCACGCCAGCGCGCCGGCGGCCCAGCCGGCGAGCAGCAGCAGCCCGACGGCCGCCGGGTACGGCTCGGTGTCGCCGGCCAGGAAGTGGCCGCCGGCGACGCCGGGGAACGCGTCGGCGATCCGGGTGAGCACCGTGATGTCCGGCTCCTGCAACGACAGCGGCACGATGTACAGCAGCGCCAGGAGCACGGTCAGCGTCAGCACCGGGCCGCGCAGCGCCGCGGCGAGCCCGAGCGCCAGCACGCTCACCAGCGCCAGGTATCCGGCGCAGGCGACGATGTCGGCCACCGTGCCGCCCAGCGGCGCCCGCCCCCACTCGCCCAGCACCGGCCGGGCCACCGCCGCGCCGACGCCGCCGAGCAGCAGCCCGACGCCGAACGTCACCGCGCCGACCACGAGCGCCTTGGCCGCCAGCACCCGACCCCGGGACGGGGTGCAGCGCAGCGTGGTGCGGATGGTGCCGGTGGCGAACTCGCTGGTGATCGCGAACAGGCCGAGCGCGAGCACGACGAACTGGGTCAGCTCCAGCGAGCCGGCCACCACGTCCCCGACCGGCAGCACGCCCGGGTCCACGGTCGGGTCGTCGTCGGTGTTCGCGTTCACCGCGTAGATGGCGAGCTGGGCGGCGGTGGCCGCCATGGTGACGAGCGCCGCGACCAGCGTCCACCAGGTGGAGCGGACCGACCAGAGCTTGGTCCACTCGGCGGCCACCGCGCCGACGAGCGGACGGCCGGCCGGGGTGGCCCGGGACGTCGGCCGGGTCTCCTGGAGCGTGGGCGGTGCGGTCATCGGGTTTCGCCTCCGGTCGGGCCGGCGACGTACTCGACGCTGGCGGCGGTCAGTTCCAGGAACGCCTCTTCCAGGGAGGGCGCGACGGCGGTCAGCTCGTGCAGCCGCACCCCCAGTTCGTACGCCAGGTCACCGACCCGGTCGGCGGTGCTGCCGGCGACGGAGAGGCCGTCGTGCCCGGCGGTGACGGTCGCGCCCTCGGCGGCCAGTCGGTCGCCGAGCGCGGCGAGCGCGGCCGGTTCCGGCCCGCGTACCCGGATCGAGGCGGCGGGCCGGGTGGCGATCAGCTCGGCCAGCGGCGCGTCGGCGACCAGCCGGCCGCGGCCGAGCACCACCACCCGGTCGGCGGTCTGCTGCATCTCGCTCATCAGGTGGCTGGAGATCAGCACGGTGCGTCCCTCGTCGGCGAGTCGGCGGGTGAACCCGCGGATCCACCGCACCCCGTCCGGGTCGAGGCCGTTGACCGGCTCGTCGAGCAGCAGCACCGGCGGGTCACCGAGCAGCGCGCCGGCGATGCCGAGCCGCTGTCCCATCCCCAGCGACAACGCCCGGCCCGGCTTGCCGGCGGCCCGGGTGTCCAGACCGACCAGGTCGAGCACCTCGGCGACCCGCCGGGCCGGTACGCCGTTGCTGCGCGCCGTCGCCCGCAGGTGCGCCACGCCGGAGCGGGCCGGGTGCACGCCGGTGGCGTCGAGCAGCGCGCCGACCTCGTACAGCGGGTGCCGCAGGGTGCGGTACGCGCGCCCGTTGACCAGGGCCGCTCCGGCGGTGGGCCGGTCCAGGCCGAGCACCATCCGCATGGTGGTGGACTTGCCGGCGCCGTTCGGGCCGAGGAACCCGGTCACCTGGCCGGGGCGGATCTCGACGGTCAGGTCGTCGACGGCGGTCACCCCGCCGAACCGTTTCGTCAACCCACGAAGTGTGATCATGCGGCGACGCTAGGCGTCGGCGGGCACCCCCCACCGCCACCGAACGGCACCCACCCACCCCCACTTTGGTAAGGCCGGGCCCCTTCCTAACGCCTCCGGTGGAGGAACGGGACCCTACTGACCGCGGCGCCGGGCGCCGGGTGGGTTCGGGTCCAGCTCCCACACGGTGGTGTGCTTGACCCGGACGCTCTCCAGCGCCTCGGACACCGGCACGTCGTACCCGGCCAACCGGTGGAAGCGCTCGCGGGGCAGGAACGCCCGGTCCGGGTCGCCCACCAGCACCCGCGCGCCGGACCGGGCGGCCCGGAGCAGGAAGCGCAGCATCCGCCGGGCCATCGCCTCGCTGTAGAACACGTCGCCGGCCAGCACCACCTCCGCGTCCCCGGCGTCGGAGTCGAGCACGTCGCCGAACTCGGCGTCGACGCGTACCCCGTTGGCCTCGGCGTTGAGCGCGACGGCCGCGACGGCCCGCTCGTCCACCTCGACCGCCCGGACGGCGGCGGCGCCGGCCCGGGCGGCGGCGATGGCGACCAGGCCGGAGCCGGCGGCGAGGTCGAGCACCCGGCGGTCGGCGACCAGCTCCGGGTGGTCGGTCACGTACCGGGCGAGCGCCTGCCCGCCGGCCCAGGCGAAGGCCCAGAACGGTGGCGGCTGGCTGCTGCGGAACTCGCCCTCGGTCAGCTCCCAGA
Source organism: Micromonospora sp. NPDC049240 (assembly GCF_040647835.1). Lineage (NCBI taxonomy): Bacteria > Bacillati > Actinomycetota > Actinomycetes > Micromonosporales > Micromonosporaceae > Micromonospora > Micromonospora sp. NPDC049240. The sequence goes on along the minus strand of NZ_JBEZCX010000002.1, from coordinate 195,280 downwards.
GGCCGATCGGCTCGTCGGCCTGGTGCAGCCGCACCTCGGGGACGAAGGCGACCGGGGCGAGACGCGCGTGCAGCCGGACGAAGGCGGCGGACAGCTCGGACACCCGGAGATTGTGTCGCACGGCCGATCCCGGGCGTGTCGGCGGGCGGTCGTGACCGGTTCACCACTGTCGGTGAAACGACCCCCCGATGTTGACGTTGGGTGCGAACACGCCCGTCTACCGGCCGGCCGGGACCGCTCCTAGCGTTGCGGGTGGACACGACCGACCGAGGTGAGGAGGCCTGGTGAGCGGGTGGCGGCACGCGCTGCGGATCGGGCTGGTGCTGACCTGCCTGGCGGGTTCCGGGTTCGCCGGGGCCGCGCCGGCCGGGGCGGCGGCGGCCTTCTCCACGGAGCTGAGCGGCCTGCCGGACGAGTTCACCGGCGGCAACCGGGTGGAGACGCTCTCGGCGGTGGTGTCCCGGTCCGACCGGGGCGCGCGCTCCGACTGCGTCAGGGTGCGCTGGTCGATGCTGCTCCAGGTGCAGGGCCTGCGGCTGGACCAGGTCAAGGTGGACCGGGTGGAGGAGACCGGCTCGTTTCCGCTGGAGATCCGCACCGACGGGGACACCGCGCGACTGACCGACCGGGAGCTGGACCCCGGGGTGCTCTGCCCGGGGCGCACGGTGACCGCGCGCTACCGGGTGGCCTTCGCCGAGGACGTGGGACGCGGCCGGGTGAGCATCGCCGCCGAGGCGTACGACCCGCAGTTGCGGCTGCTGGCCCGGCGGACCGCCTCGCGCCAGGTGGTGGGCGAGGTGGTCGAGCCGACGCCGGAGCCGACGCCGACGAGCGCCGAGCCGACCGACCCGCCCCGCGAGGAGCCGCCTTCCGAGGAGCCGACGGCGGACGAGCCGACCGACGCGACGGTGGTCGAGCCGCCGCTGCCGGGCGCGGCCGGGCGGCCGGTCGCCGAGACCGGCGGCTTCGGAGTGGTGCAGGCCGCCTTCGGGCTCGGTGGTCTGCTGCTCTTCCTCGGGGCTGGGCTGTTGCTGCGGATGCGACGCCTGCTCCGCCCCGCCGGCGAGCCCACCGACGGCCCGGCCGGGGGCCCGGCGCCGTCGTTCGAACGGCGACGGACCCCGCGACGGTGGCGGTGACGCTGGCGGTGACCGGCCTCAGCCGGCGGCTGCGGCCTGCGCGTACGCGGGCGCGGCGTCGGCGTACCGGGGGCGCAGCGACAGCAGCGTGCCGAGGCCCGGCACCTCCTGCCGGTCGACGGTGAACTCGGCCGCCAGTGACCGGTGCAGGTACGCCAGCGACTCCGGGTCGACGGCGCACATCTCCGGCGCGCTCTCGTCGGTGGCGACCAGGTGCACCTCGCCGGCCAGCAGCAGCGACGAGTTGACGAACTGGCACAGCTCCGGCCAGAGCAGGTAGCGCCAGAAGTCCACGCTGACCACCGCGTCGAGGCTGCCCGGCGCCAGCGGCGGGGCAAGGCCGATCAGGTGGAAATTGGTCGGCCCGACCGGCGCGCCGTGGTCGAACGTCAACGCCTCCGGGGGCAGCCCGGCGTCGGCGCTGCCGTTGCCCACCCAGAGCACCCGGGGCCCGGGCAGCCGGCCGGCGAGCCCTGTCACGGCGGGGCCGATGGCGCACGTCGCGGCCGTGACGGACGCGCGGACCAGGGAGCGGTAGAACAGGATCCGCTTGACCGCCTCCGGGCCCACGATGACGCTGAGGAACTCCCACTCCAGGCAGGGGTAGAGCGCCATGACCGACCGGGTGTTCGCCATCATCTCGGCCCAGTTGCGGCCCATGTTGCGGTGGTGCGGCAGGTGGACCACGCGGGCGTCGTCGTCGTACCCGAACGTCGCCCCGGCCTGGTCGACCCGGTAGAACAGCTCGATGTCCTCCATGCCGTAGCTGAGCGCGAACTCCTCGCGGAAGCCGCCGACCCGGTCGAACAGCTCGCGGGGCAACGAGATGTTGTGCGTGTAGGCGACGGTCCAGCCGACCGCCAGCCAGTCCCGGCGCTCGTCCGGCACGCCGTCGGGGGGAAAGCGCATGTCGCCGGCGTACGGCGAGAGGCGGGGGATCGCCGCCGGTTCGTCGCGCAGCACGGCGGGCAGGTGGGCCAGCCCGATGTCGTCGCGGCGGCCGATCAGCACCGGGGCCGCGCCCGGCGTGCGGTGGTGGGTCAGGTGCCGCTCCAGCAGGTCGGGCATCGACCAGGAGTCGGCGTCGAGGAAGACGATCAGGGGCGCGGCGGCGTGCCGTACGCCCTCGTTGCGCACGCCGGAGCGGCCCCGGCGCTCGGCCAGCTCGATCAGCCGCAGGCGCAGGCCGGCGCCGGCGGCCAGCGCCTCGGGGTAGCCGTCGGACGATCCGCCGTCGCGCACCACGACGACCTCGAAGCGGTCCGGCGACAGCGTCTGGCGGGCCAGCGCCCGCAGGGTCAGTTCCAGGCAGTGCGGGTCCTGGTAGGTCGGCATCACCACGGTCAGTTCGGGGGTGCCGGAAGTCGGCAACGACATGCGTGGGGTCTCCGTTCGTCGGTCCACGACGGACGGCGCCGCCGGGGCCATCGGCGCGGCGGGTTCGTTGCGGGACCGCCGACGCGCGGGCGTGCGAGAGAGGGCCGGCCGGGGGTGGGGCCGGAAGACGATTTAACGAGGATGATTCACGATAACCGTACGCATAGGTATCAGTCACTGAAGGTAGGGGTAGATAGGGGTGACTCGCTTTACAAAAACTTTTCTCTTGTAAAAACCCCTGCCGGCTGACACAGTCGGGTCAGGAGCAACCGATCGGAGTCCGACGATGCGTACCGACACCGTTCCGTGGCGGGACCCCCGCCGGCCGCTCTGGCCGCTCGCGCTGCTCGTGCCGACGCTGCCGTTCCTGGCCTGGTCGCTCTGGCACGCCACCGGGTCCGGCTGGGCCTGGTGGCTCACCCCGGCGGTGGTCTTCGGCGCCATCCCGCTCGTCGACCTGATGATCGGCGACGACCGGGCGAACCCGCCCGAGGCGGCGGTGCCGGCGTTGCAGGCCGACGGCTACTACCGCTGGCTCACCTACCTCTGGCTGCCCGCCCAGTACGCGGCCCTGGTGCTGTGCTGCGCGGTGTGGGCCGGTGGCCGGCTCTCCTGGCCGGCCGCCGCCGGCCTGGTCGCCACCGTCGGGGTGGTCGACGGCATCGCCATCAACACCGCCCACGAGCTGGGGCACAAGCGGGAGCGGGCGGAGCGCCGGCTGTCGAAGATCGCGCTGGCGCCGACCGGGTACGGGCACTTCCACGTCGAGCACAACCGGGGCCACCACACCCGCGTCGCCACGCCCGAGGACCCGGCCAGCTCGCGCCTCGGCGAGTCGTTCTGGGCGTTCTGGCCGCGTACCGTCGCCGGCAGCCTGCGCTCGGCCTGGCGGTTGGAGGCCGGCCGCTTCCGGCTGCGCGGGCGCAGCCCGTGGACCTGGCGCAACGACGTGCTCAACGCCTGGGCCCTGACCGTGCTGCTTTTCGCCGTGCTGGCGACGGTGTTCGGGCCCGGCGTGCTGATCTTCCTCGTGCTCCAGGCGGTGGTCGGCTTCTCCCTGCTGGAGGCCGTCAACTACCTGGAGCACTACGGCCTGGCCCGGCAGCGCACCGCCGCCGGTCGCTACGAGAAGGTCGACCCCCGGCACAGCTGGAACAGCGACCGGGTCGTCACCAACGTCTTCCTGTTCCAGCTCCAGCGGCACAGCGACCACCACGCCAATCCGCTGCGCCGCTACCAGGCGCTGCGCAGCTTCGACGCCTCGCCGCAACTGCCGGCCGGCTACGCCACCATGGTGGTCGCCGCGCTGCTGCCGCCGGTCTGGCGGCGCGTGATGGACCACCGCGTGCTGGCCCACTACCGGGGCGACCTGTCCGCCGCGAACGTCCACCCGCCGGCCCGGGAGCGGGTGCGGGCCCGCCTGGCCCGGACCGGCGCCGCGGAGCCGTCCGCCGGCTGAACTCCGGGCCCGGCCGTCCCTCACCCCCTGGTGGGCGGCCGGGCCCGGCCGTTGGCTCGGTCCAGCCGGCCGGCCTGTTGCCGGGCCTCCTGCCGGCTCCGTCCAGCCGGCCGGGGCTGGTGCCGGCTCAGTCCAGTTGGCCGGGCTCCAGGCTCAGCTCGCGGGCGGCGACCAGGCGGATCCACTCGGCGATCTGCCGGCGGGTGATCACCCGTTCGTGCACCGAGAGCTGCACCGCCAGGCCGTCCATCACGGCACTGATCCGCCAGGCCGCGCCGGCCGGGTCGGGGCAGGTGAAGGTGCCGTCGGCGACCCCGTCGGCGATCACCGTCGCCAGGTCCTGCCGCCAGCGCAGGTCGAGGCGGCGGGAGAGCTTCTCCAACTCCGGCGTCCGCAGCGACTCGGACCAGCCGTCGATCCAGATCGACCAGGAGGCGGCGCGGCCGGTCGGCGCGTAGAGGCGCAGCATCCGGCGCAGCTTCGCCAGCGGCGGCGCGGCGGAGCGGAGCACCGCGTCCAGGCGCGCCAGATCCTGCTCGACCGCGTACGCGAACGCCTGCGCGAGCAGCCGGTCCTTGGTGGCGAAGTGGTAGAAGACCAGCGCCTGGCTGACCCCGGCGGCCTCCGCCACGTCGGCGGTACGCGTGTTGGCGAGCCCTCGTTCCGCGATCACCTCGCAGGCCGTGCGCAGCAGCGCGTCCAGGCGGATCTCGGCGGCTCGTCTCGTCACGCCGTTACGGTAGCCCATCTGGATGACCACGAGGAGTTACCGGAGCGGCCGGTCGGCGATGGGACAGTCGGAAGGTAGACACTCCGTCGGTGGCCAGGATCCGCAGGTGGTCGTGCGTGTGATCGGCCCGCCGGATCCCGCCCAGGCTCCTAGGACGCCTGCCGGAGATGGCGCATTGCTCATCCCGGACGCGCCGGAAACGGGTATCCGATTTGGCAACGTTCCCTCGCTCGGCTAAAGTTCTCATCCGTCACCGGGAAACGCCGGGGGCGTGCGGACGTAGCGCAGCTGGTAGCGCATCACCTTGCCAAGGTGAGGGTCGCGGGTTCGAATCCCGTCGTCCGCTCGGAGAATGCCGCCACGCAGTTCGGGGGCAACCTCGGTGGAGTGGCCGAGAGGCGAGGCAACGGCCTGCAAAGCCGTGTACACGGGTTCAAATCCCGTCTCCACCTCGGCAGTTGACGAGGGCGATTGGCGCAGTGGGAGCGCGCTTCCTTGACACGGAAGAGGTCACTGGTTCAAACCCAGTATCGCCCACCATCGGAAAGGCCGTGTCGATCACTCGACACGGCCTTTCTCGTCGGGTGCGGGGCACCGGGAACGCCCCGCGTGGCCGAGACTGGCCCGGTGAACGAACAACAGACCCGAGCCCAGCAATTCCGCAGCCTGCACGTGCCCGGTGAGCCGTTGGTCCTGGTCAACGCCTGGGACGCGGCGAGCGCCCGGATCGTGGCCGCGGCCGGCGCCCGCGCGGTCGCCACCACCAGCGCCGGCGTGGCGTGGAGCCGGGGCGCGCCGGACGGCGACGCGCTCACCCGCGAGACCGCCGTCGACGTGATCCACCGGGTCGCCGCCGCGGTGTCCCTGCCGGTCACCGCCGACATCGAATCCGGGTACGGCGACACCCCCGACGAGGTGGCCGGAACGGCGACCGCGGTGCTCGCGGCCGGCGCGGTGGGCGTGAACATCGAGGACGCCCGGTACGACGCGGGCCCGCCCCTGCGTCCGGTCGACGAGCAGTGCGCCCGCCTGGCCGCGGTCCGCGCCGCCGCCGACCGCGCCGACATCCCGCTGTACGTCAACGCGCGCGTCGACACGTTCCTGTGCGGCGTCGGCGGTGTGCCGGAGACGGTGGCGCGGGCCGAGGCGTACCTGGCCGCCGGCGCGGACGGCGTCTTCGTGCCGGGGACGGTCGACCCGGAGACCATCGCGGCGCTGGTGGCGGCGCTCCCCGCCCCGCTGAACGTGCTGGTCGGGCCGGGTGCCCCGGCGGTTGCCGAGCTGGCCCGGCTCGGGGTGGCCCGGATCAGTCTCGGGTCGACCGTCTTCGGGGCGGCGTACGCGGTGGCCCGGCGGGCGGCGACCGAGGCGCTCGACGCCGGGACGTACGACGCGCTGGCCGGCGGGCTCGACCACGGCACGCTCAACGCGCTGATGCGGGACTGACCCGGGGACGCGGACGGGGGCGCCCAGCGGCGCCCCCGTCCCGGCCCGGCCGGGGACCGATCAGCTCCGTCGGCCCCCGGGTGTGTGCGGTCGGATCACATCGGCGGGGCGACGTCCCGGCGCTCCTCGACCCGGCGGTACTCCACCGGCTGGTCGACGGTGGTGACCACCTGACGGCGGCGGCCCCAGACCAGCGTGGTCATGATCAGGCCGAGCACGCCGGCCGCCATCAGGATCCAGCCGACGACGTCGAGGTCGACACCGCCGACGTTGGCGTTCAGCGCGAACGTGAGGATCGCGCCGACCGCGATCAGGAAGATGCTCGTACCGATACCCACGACAGCCTCCTTCAGGGGGATGATTGTGCTGTCGCCCGGCTCTGTACCCCGGCGACGAGCAGCGCAACCACGGGTCCGCGGGGGGTCGCCGCGCGGCGATCTTGGCATCGGGTAGAGTTTCCCTCGTCGCCGACGCGAGCCGGCGACGGTGCGGACGTAGCGCAGCTGGTAGCGCATCACCTTGCCAAGGTGAGGGTCGCGGGTTCGAATCCCGTCGTCCGCTCGCGAACTGCCCCGGGCGATTGGCGCAGTGGGAGCGCGCTTCCTTGACACGGAAGAGGTCACTGGTTCAAACCCAGTATCGCCCACCGAAGAATCACCCTTCTGCCGCCGGTCGACCGGCGGGCATCTCCCACCGGCGGCCGGCACCGGCCACATCGGTCACCCGTTCGCCCCGAGGGCCGGGTGAAGATCAACCGTGCGGGTTATGGGCCGCCGGCTCGACGCGTGTCAGGGTGAGGCCCGATACGCAGGGAGGCGGTCACATGCGGACGATCGGGCAGGGACGATGGCGGCGCACGGTCGCCCGGGCGGGCGTGGCGGTGGTCGTCGCGGCGGCCGGGGTGACGGTGGCCGGCGCGCCCGCGCAGGCCACCGCCACCCGGACCGTGGCGTTCTGGAGCATGGACGAGCCGGCGGCGGCGACCGTGCTGACGGACAGCAGCGGCAGCGGCCGGCACGGCGCGGTCGGCGGCGAGGTGGTCACCGGCGCGATCTACGCCGGGGCCACCGGCCACCGGTTCGCCACCCATCTGCCCACCGACCAGGAGTACGTGCCCGGCCACGTGGACCTGGTGCCGCACAGCACCGACCTCAACCCGGACGCCGGGGACTTCTCGGTGACCATCCGCTACCGCACGACGTACTCGTTCGGCAACATCCTCCAGAAGGGACAGGGGAACACCGCCGGCGGCTACTGGAAGTTCGAGGCGCCGGGTGGCAAGCCGAAGTGCCTGTTCCGCGGCGGCGACGGCGCCTCGCGCACCGGGTACACCGACGTGCCGATCGCCGACGGCCAGTGGCACACCGTCACCTGCAACCGCACCGCCGCGTACGTGGAGATGTACGTCGACGGCGTCCGCACCAGCCGGCTGTCCGGGCCGACCGGCACCATCGCGAACTCGTGGCAGCTCTCCGTCGGTGGCAAGAGCCAGTGCGACGGTACGAAGGTGACCTGCGACTACTTCGCCGGTGACATCGACTACGTGAAGATCCTGAAGGGTTCCGGCGGGCCGGCCAACCAGGCTCCGGTGGCCGCCCTGACGCCGTCCTGCGCCGGGCTGGTGTGCACGTTCTCCGGCGCCGGTTCCACCGACGCGGACGGCGCGATCCAGGACCACCGGTGGGCCTTCGGCGACGGGTCCGACGTCGACACCGTCTCCGTGCCGACCACGTCGCACACGTACGCCGCGGCCGGCACCTACCCGGTCACGCTGACGGTCACCGACGACCGGGGCGCCACCGGCACCACGACCGTCGACGTCACGGTCGCGCCGGTGCCGGAGCGGATCTCGTTCGTCGGGCAGGCCACCGCGAACGCCAACTGGTCCAGCCACACGGTGACCGTCCCGTCCGGCGTGCAGCCCGGTGACACGCTGCTGCTCCTGCTCGGCCAGAACACCCACACCGGCACCGGCGAGCCGACCGGGGTGACCGGCTGGACGCGCCTCGACCGGTTCGACGGCGGCTACGCCACCACCACCGCCTGGTGGAAGACCGCGACCGCCGGGGACGCGGGCACGGCGGTGCGGGTGGCGCTGGACAGCCAGGCGAAGGGCAACCTGGTGGTGGCCGCGTACCGGGGGGTCGCGCCGGGCGCGCCGGTCTTCGCCCGGGCCACCGACCCGGCCAGCACCGCCACGCGGACCACCCCGTTCGCGCCGGTGACCGCCGCGCAGAGCTGGGCCGTGTCGTACTGGCTGCACGGCGACGCCACCTCCACCGCGCTCACCCCGCCGGCCGGCGTCGCGGTCCGCAGCAACAGCTCGCAGACCGGAGGTGGCCGGGTGACCGGCCTGCTGGCGGACTCGGCGAGCAGCGTCCCGGCCGGCAGCTACGGCGGGCTGGCCGCGACGGGCGCGGCGGCGAGCACGACCGCCACCACCTGGACGTTCGTCCTCCCGCCGGCCTGACCCCGTTTTTCCGGTACGCACACGAAGGCCGGCACCCCGTCCGGGGTGCCGGCCTTCTGCGTGTCTTAGCTGTTCCAGTGCTTGCCGACGAGGTCGGTGGCCTGCTTCTCCCACTGCGCGTACGCGTCCGGGTAGGCCGACACCTGCACCGTCTGCGCGGCCTTGGTCAGCGGCATGTCCTGCCAGCCGTCGACCTGCTTCAGACCCTTCAGGAACGCAAGCGTCGAGTACTCCGGGTCGGTGATCTGCTCCGGGGTGCCCCAACCCGAGGAGGGGCGCTGCTGGAACAGACCCAGCGAGTCGTGGTCGTTGCGGTCGCCGAGGTGGCCCAGGTTCTCCAGCTTCGACTCCTGCAACGCGGTCGCGATCGAGACCACCGCGGCCCGCTCGGGCAGCCCGGCCTTCTTCGTCGCCGCGATGATCGCCTTGACGTTGGCGGTCTGCTCGTCGTTCAGGTTGATCGTCGACTGCTCACCCTGCACGCTCGCCACCGCCGTGACCGGCTTGGCCGTGGCGGCGTGCGCGGACTCGATGTGACCGGCGATCGGACCGGCGAACACACCACCGGTGAAGGCCAGACCAGCAATACCCAGCACGCTCTTACGCAGCATCGTGTTCATGGTGGGGGGCTCCATTCGGGGGTCAACGCACCGGGGGGTGCGGGCACCGTCAGGCGCACAACAAAAGTTCGGCTGCTCGCGGGGCGGGGGCCTCGACGCGGCGCCGGAAGTGTGTGCAACGACCGGGGACCCACCGTCATTCCCGGCGGGGGGCGCTCGCCTTCCTCGGCCGTGCACCCGTCCACAACGCCGCCAGCCCGTCGACGATTCCGCCGCCAGCGTGCCGCCCACCACCACCGAACCGGACAAAACGCCCCCACCGCGCGGGAGCGCGCACAAGGCGCCGAATGCCGGACCGCCCAGACACCCATACCGTTCCACCCACCCGCCCCTACCACCACGAGTGGAACGCCATGGTTGTCATACGGCTGCCCAGACAGCCATACCGTTCCACCCACCGGCCCATGCTGCCCTCAGCGGCACGCCACAGGTGCCTCAAGGCTGCGCAGACACCCACACCGTCCCACCCGCCACCGCAAGTGAAGCGTCATGGGTGCCTGGCAGCCCCGCGACGTGCCACCACCGGAGCGCCGCCCACCCGGCGCCCCGCCCGATGCTCCGACCGCCTCACCCGTTGACCATGAGGTTGGCGGTGACGAAACGGACACCGAGTGCCGCCAACCTCATGATCAACCCAGGGGGAGCGGGCCAGGGAGTGGGTGGGCGGTTCTGCCGTTGGCAGATCCGCTCACCGTGAACAGGTCCTCCCGGCACGGGGTTCCGGGGGCAGGGTGGGGCGATGCGACTGTTGATGCTGGGTGGCACGGGTTTCGTCGGTGGGGCGGTGGTGGCAGAGGCGGTCCGCCGCGGCTGGGCGGTGACCGTCTTCAACCGGGGTGTGCACGGCGAGGTGCCGGCCGGCGTGCACCGGTTGCGGGGTGACCGCGACGAGCCGGGCGGGTTGGCGGCGCTCGCCGGCGGCGAGTGGGACCTGGTGGTGGACACCTGGGACGGCGCGCCCCGGGCCGTGCGGGACGCGGCACAGGCCCTGACCGGCGCGGTGCCGCACTACGTCTACGTCTCCAGCGGCTCGGTGTACGCGCCGACGGCCGGGCCGGGCACCGGGGAGGAGGCGCCGACCGTCGCGGCCGAGCCGGACGCGGACGACGGCGACTATCCGCGCAACAAGGCCGGCGGGGAGCGGGCCGCCGTGCAGGTGTTCGGCGAGCGGGCGTTGCTGGTGCGGGCCGGCCTGATCCTCGGGCCGGGGGAGGACATCGGGCGGCTGCCGTGGTGGTTGCACCGGGTCGCCCTGGGCGGTGACGTGCTTGCCCCCGGGCCACCGGATCTCCCGGTGCAGTACGTGGACGTCCGCGACCTGGCGGGTTGGCTGCTGGACCGGGGCGCCGAGGGCGTCGGCGGGGCGTACAACGTGGTGAGTCGGAGCGGGCACACGACGATGGGTGAGCTGCTCGACGCGGTGGTGGCGGCGACCGGGTCGGACGCGACGCTGCGGTGGACGCCGCCGGCGCCGATCCTCGCCGCCGGCGTGGAGCCGTGGAACGACCTGCCGATCTGGATCCCGCGCGGGCACGAGTACCGCTGGTTGCAGGAGCGCGACGTCGAGCGCGCGTACGCGGCGGGTCTGGTCTGCCGGCCGGTCGCCGAGACGGTCGCGGACACCTGGCGGTGGCTGCGGGAGGTGGGTCGGGTGCCGGCGCGGGCCGGCCGACCGGCGCGCGCCCCGGTGGGCCTGGCTCCGGAGCGGGAGGCGGCGCTGCTGGCCACCCTGCCGGCCTGACCCGCGACGCCGGTCGCCCTCCGTTCGCGGAGCGCAGGCGGCCGACCCGCCGGCACCGGCCCGACAGACAACGGGGGCGGGCCGGGCGGCGCGGGCGACAACGAGGGGCAGGCCGGACGGCGACGGGGGCGGTGCGGCGGGGCCGGGTCCCGACGGCCCCGCCGCTTTCCCGCGCGCCGCCGTCGCACCCGGCGGCGCGCCCGGTCCGGCACTCAGGGGTGGGTGCCGACCTGGCTGGCCTCGGTCTCCCAGATGCCGTACTGCCGCTCGGCCGGGGGCAGCCCGTAGAAGCAGACGCTGTCGACCTGCCCGGCCGTCTCGTTCGCCACCGACGAGCCGAAGCTCACGTAGCGGTAGCCGCGGTCGGACTTCGCGCCGTCGATCCCGGCCTCGGTGATCTTCATGCTGAGGCCCGGGTTCCAGCCCCGCACGTAGTCGATCATCTTGTACGGGTTGTGCTCGCCGCCGCCGTCCGCGCCGCGCGTCAGGTAGCTGGAGCTGTAGCAGTGCACGGTGGCGACGTCCGGCCGGTACGGGCCGGTGAGCATCGCGCCCAGCCCGTCGCCGGTGTCCCGGACGAACGCGTCGAACCACTGCCCGGAGTTGCCGAAGGTGAACCCGGAGCCGTCGCCGTTCCAGCGGCCGGCCGGCATGTTGATCGCCCAGAGCAGGTTGCCCCGGTCCTGGGCCGGCTTGTTGTCGCGGATGGTGGCCAGCCGGTTCCACCGGGCCAGCCACGGGTTGTTCGGCTGGTGCCAGTCGGGTTCGTTGCCGATCTCCCAGACGAAGAGCGTGTTCGGGTGCGCGTCGACGTACGGCAGCAGTTGGTCGAGTTGTCGGCGGGCCAGGGCCGGGTCCGGGTCCTCCGAGGACTGGATGATCATCTCGGTGAGTCCGGTGCCGCGTAGCTCGTCGAGCTGCCCGTCGCTGAACTGCCGCCGGTTCGGGTCGCCCCAGAACATCGAGATGCGGGCGGTCTGCGGACGCATCCGGCGCAGCAGGTCCACCTTGCGGGCGAAGTCGATGTTGTTGGTGGCGCTGCCGGGCGAGACCACCGCGCCCCACTTCATGTAGTACGCGGCGGACGCCGGCGCGGGAACGCCGAGCACGCCGCCCGCGCCCAGCACGGCGGCGGACGCGCCGACACCGCCGAGGAACCGGCGTCGGGACAGGCCGGGTCCGCCGGTCGGCGGCGGGACGGTGGTGCGGTCGGTCATCGGGAGCCTCCCCTGGTCCGATGGGTTCGGTCCCCACCGTGCCGCCCGCCGGCCGTCCCGTCCTCTCAGCTCGCTCTCACCTCGCTCGCGGCGCGCGCCCGCGCCTCCCCGAGCAGCCGCAGCGCCCGCTCACGTTCCTGCTCCTCGCCGTGCACGCGGCACAGCGCCAGGCAGCCGCGCAACGCGGACCGGGCCGCCGGGAGCCGACCCAGGGCGAGGTGGGCGGCGCCGAGACGGCGCAACGCGATCAGCTCGCCGATGCCGTCGCCGACCTCCCGGCTGCCGGCGACCGCCTCGGTCAGCTCCGCCACCGCCCGCTCGTACTCGCCGGTGCGCAGGTGCAGGTCGCCGAGGTGACCCCGGCTGATGGCGGCGCCCCGCCGGTAACCCAGCTCCTCGCAGAGCGCCAACGCGCGGCGCAGCAACCGGCCGGCGTCCGCCTCCGCGCCGTCGCGCCCCAGCACCAGGGCCAGGCTGGTCGAGGTGTACGCCTCGCCGAACCGGTCGTCGAGCTGCCGGAACAGCGCCAGCGCCGCCCGGAAGGCGGTCTCCGCCGCGTCGGTGCGCCCGGCCACCCGGTGCGCCGCGCCGAGGCCGAACAGCACCTGCGCCTGCCCGGTCGGGTCGCCCAGCTCGACGGTGAGCGCCTCGGCCCGCCCCAGCGCGGTCATCGCGGCGGCGTCGTCGCGGCGCAGCCGGTGCGCGGTGCCGGCGGCCCGCAGCGTCAGCGCCTGCCCGGCGCGCTCGCCGAGCCGCTCGAACCGGCTCAGTGCCGCGTCGAGGCAGCGCAGCGCGTCGTCCAGCCGGTCCAGGTCGAGGTACCGCTCGCCGCGGGCCCGCAGCAGCCACGCCTGCCCGGTCTCGTTGCCGGCCGCCTCGCACGCGGCCAGCGCCTGCCCGGTGGTGGCGTCCCAGTCGTCGAGGTGCTCGCGCAGCTCGAAGAAGCGGCCGAGCGTGTTCGCCAGGTTCCAGGCCGCCTCGTCGAGCCCGGCCGACGCGGCCCGCCGGACCGCGCCGATGAGCGGGCCACGGGCCGCCTCGAACCACGACACCGGGTCGGCGAGCACCACGTCCAGCTCGGCCGCCGTCCACCGGGACCAGCGCGGCGCCGTGCCGGCCGGGCCGCGCCGGAAACCACCGGAGGTACGCCGGTAGGCCTCGTCGGTCAGCGTCAGCCAGCCGCCGACCAGCCGGGCCAGCGCCGCCCGTCCGACGCCGGCCGGTTCCTCGGCCGCGCCGCGTTCCCCGGCGTACGCCCGGACCAGGTCGTGCAGCCGGTAACCGGCCGGGTCGACGTCCACCAGCCGGGCCTCGACCAGCCGTTCGGTGAGTTCCTCGGCGGTGGCCAGCGGCAGGTCGAGCAGCGCCGCGGCGGCCCAGGACGGCACCCGGGGCAGGTCCACCGCACCGAGCAGCCGCAGCAGGCGGCGTTCCGCGCCGGTCAGCTCCTGGTAGCTGGTCGCCAGGCTGGAGCGGACCGCCAGGTCGCCGGTGCGCAGCACGTCCAGTCGGGCGCGCTCGTCGGCGAGCTGGTCGGCGAGCCGCCGTACCGGCCAGTGCGGGCGGGCGGCGAGCCGGGCGGCGGCGATGCGGATGGCCAGCGGCAGGTGGCCGCAGCGTTCGGCCACCCGGCGGCAGTCGGCGTGTTCGGCGGTGACGCGGGCCGGCCCGAGCGCGTGGCGGAGCAGGTCGACGGCCTGCTCGGCGGTGAAGACGCCGAGGTCGACGTGGGCCGCCCCGGGCAGGGCGGTGAGCCGTCGCCGCGCGGTGACCAGCACCGCGCATCCCGGCTCGGCGGGCAGCAACGGGCGGACCTGGTTCTCGCCGGCCGCGTTGTCCAGCACGACCAGCAGCCGCCGGCCGGCGGTGCGGGCCCGGAACAGGGCGGCCCGTTCGTCCGTCCCGGCGGGCACCGCGCGCGGGTCCTCGCCGAGGGCCTGGAGGAACCGGCCCAGCACCGCGCCCGGGTCGAGCGGCTCGCCGCCGCCGCGCAGGTCGACGAAGAGCTGCCCGTCGGGAAAGGACGCCCGGACCAGGTGTCCGACGTGGACGGCGAGGGTGGTCTTGCCGCCGCCGGCCACGCCGGAGACGGCGACGACCCGCGGCGCGGTCGTCGTGGCGGCGGTCAGCCGGGCCACCAGGTCGGCGGCGACGGCGTCCCGGCCGACGAAGTCGGGGGCGTCCATCGGCAGTTGCGCGGCGGCCGGCGCGGGCGCCCCGTCGGGGGCGTCGTCGAGCAGCGGATCACCGGCCAGGATGCGCCCGTGCAGGGCCTGGAGCGCCGGGCCGGGCTCCAGGCCCAGCTCGGCGACGCCGGCGGCCCGGCCCTGCCGGTAGACCTCCAGCGCCTCGGCCCGCCGGCCGGCCCGGTGCAGCGCCCGCATCAGCCGCTCGCGCAGTTCCTCCCGCAGCGGCTCGTCCCGCACCATCCGGTGCAGCCGGGGAATCAGCTCGGCGTGCCGGCCGAGGCCGAACTCGACGTCGACCCGGTCCCGTTCGGCGGCGAGGCGCTGCTCGGTCAGCTCGGCGACGGCGGCGTGGAAGCCGGCGGCGCCCGGGTCGCCGGGCAGCCGCACGTCGGCCAGCACCGGCCCGCGCCAGGCGGCGAGCGCGTCGCCGTAGCGGCGGGACGCCTCGGCCAGCCGCCCGGCGGCGACCAGCTCGGCGGCCTCGGCGGTGGTGGCGGCGAAGACGGTGGCGTCGAGCGCGTCGGGGGCGACGACGAGCCGGTAGCCGCCGGGGCTGGTGGCGATGGCGTCGCCGAGCACACCGCGCAGCCGCCAGATCAGCGTCTGCACCTGACCGACGGCCGTGTCCGGCGGTGCGTCGCCCCAGAGCGCGGCGAGCAGCAGGTCCAGCGGGACGACCCGGCCGGCGTGCACCAGCAGGACGGCCAGCACCGCCCGCTGCTTGGGGCTGCGCAGCGGGACCGGCTGCCCGGCCCGGATCACCTCGAGCGGGCCCAGGATCCGATAACTGACCATGCGGGCGACACCGTACCACCGGATCGACCGCTGTCGCTCCGGTCGCGGTGGCGGGGTCAGGCCCGCGCGACCGGCAGGTCGAGCACCTCGTCGACCGGGCGGCGCGGGGTGGCGCGGCCCGGTTGGCCGTACCCGACCCGCATCACCATCTGCGGCGTGCCGAACCGGCCCAGGGACAGCCGCAGCGCCTCCCGCGCGGCCGGCACCTCGATCGGCTGGGAGAGCATCGACACGGCGAGCCCGGCGTCGGTGGCGGTGAGCAGCACCCGTTGCAGGGCCTGCCCGGCGACGACCTGGTCGGTGCCGGTGTTGCCGGGGGTGCCGAGCACGGCGACCAGCGGCTCAGGTTCGAAGTCCCGGCCGGGCGCCCGGTTGCGTCCGCCGAAGCCACGCTGCGGTAGCAGGTCCTGCGGTTCGGTCTGTGGGCCGCCGGCGGCGGCCGGCACGCCGTCCGGGGCCGGCTCGGAGCGGATCCACGCCACCCGTTCGGCCACGTACGCGGGGTCGCGTTCCAGCACCCGGTGGGCGCTGCGGGCGACCTCGGCGAACGCGTTGACCGCGCTGGTGCCGATGACCAGTTCCAGCCAGCACTGCTCGGCGCGGGCCGCCTCGCCGAGCCGCCAGCGGGCCTCGGCCGGCACCGGGTCCGGCCAGAACGGCGCCCGGTTGCTGAACCGGCGGCCGATCGCCCCGTACAGGCTCTGCTCGGTCGGGGTGGGCCGGCGCGGCACGTCCGGCGTCAGCCGGGCCACCACGTCCGGTTCGGCGGGGTACGGGCGCAGCCGGACCGTCGCCGGGGTGCCCGCCACGGCCAGCGCCAGCCGCAGGTTGAACAGCGCCGCCCCGCACGCGATCCGCGCGCCCCAGCCGGTCGGGTCGGTGGCCGGCAGGCCGCGCAGCGGGTCGACGGCGACCTCGATGCCGCCGTCGTGCAGTCGGAACCGCCACGGCTGGGTGTTGTGCAGCGACGGCGCGCGTACCGCGTCGGTGACCGCGGCCCGCAGCTGCCCGACGGTGTATTCGGTCGTCATGGTCGTGCTCCCTCCGTACGGCGTCGGGCCTCCGGTTCCTACGGTGCGTCACCGGAAGCGTCCTGAGCAGGGCCGGAGGTCCCCACCTGGGCCGGTCCGACCGGCCCGGGGCGGCGCGTCGACGACGGGACCTTCGGCCCGTGCGGGACGCCGGGGCAGCGGGTAGAAAGGACTGATGATCCGGGTGTTCCTGCTCGACGACCACGAGGTCGTCCGTCGTGGCCTGGCCGATCTGCTGACCAGCAGCGGCGACATCGAGGTCGTCGGCGAGTCCGGCCTGGCCCAGGAGGCGGCGCGGCGGATTCCCGCGCTCCGCCCCGACGTGGCGATCCTCGACGCCCGGCTGCCCGACGGCAACGGCATCGACGTGTGCCGGGACGTGCGCGCCGTGGACTCGTCCATCAAGGGCCTGATCCTCACCTCGTACGAGGACGACGAGGCGCTGTTCGCGGCGATCATGGCCGGTGCGGCCGGCTACGTGCTGAAGCAGATCCGCGGCACCGACCTGGTGGACGCGGTCCGCCGGGTGGCGGCCGGACAGTCCCTGCTCGACCCGGCGATCACCACCCGGGTGCTGGAGCGCATCCGCAGCGGCGTGGAGCAGCCGCGGGAGCTGAAGTCGCTCACCGAGCAGGAACGGCGGATCCTGGAGTACGTCGCCGAGGGGCTCACCAACCGCGAGATCGCCGGCAAGATGTTCCTGGCCGAGAAGACGGTGAAGAACTACGTCTCCAGCGTGCTGGCGAAGCTGGGTCTGGAGCGGCGCACCCAGGCGGCGGTGCTGGCCACCCGGCTGCTCGGCAAGAACCACTGACCCCCGGCCGGGTCAGTCGAGCGGGACGCCCCAGCGCAGCTCGGTGCCGTGCGGCTCGACCCGGCGCAGCGTGAACTCCCCGCCGAGCCGTTCGGCCCGCTCCCGCAGGTTGACCAGGCCGCTGCGGGCCGCCGTCGGGTCGCAGCCGATCCCGTCGTCGGTGACCGTGATCTCGACCCGGCCGGCGTCCGCCGCGACCCGCACCGACACCCGGTCGGCCTGCGCG
Source organism: Micromonospora sp. NPDC049240 (assembly GCF_040647835.1). Lineage (NCBI taxonomy): Bacteria > Bacillati > Actinomycetota > Actinomycetes > Micromonosporales > Micromonosporaceae > Micromonospora > Micromonospora sp. NPDC049240. The sequence continues at coordinate 178,026 of NZ_JBEZCX010000002.1, read as the reverse complement.
TGGCGGACCGCGTTGGACAGCGCCTCGCGCAGCACGGCCACCAGCTCGGGACGCAGCTCGTCCGGGACGGCGCTGTCGATCGGGCCGACCAGGTCCAGGTCGGGTCGGTGCCCGAGCGTCTCGGCGGCCACCTCGATGGCCTCGCGGATCTCGGTGCGCAGCGCCGCGCTCATCGGGGTGCGCAGCTCGAAGATGGTGCGGCGGATGTCGCGGATGGTGGCGTCCAGGTCGTCGACCGCCTGGTTGATGCGCTTCGCCACCTCGGGTCGGGCGTTCATCGCCCCGCTCTGGAGTTGCAGGCCGGTGGCGAAGAGCCGCTGGATCACCACGTCGTGCAGGTCGCGGGCGATCCGTTCGCGGTCCTCCAGCACCACCAGCAGTTCCCGTTCCTCCTGGCCGCGCGCCCGCTCCATGGCCAGCGCGGCCTGCCCGGCGAAGCTGGCCAGCAACGCGAGGTCGTCGTCGCCGGCCGGGCCGTGGTCGGGCCGGTGCGCGATCACCAGCACGCCGTGCAGCGTGTCGGCGGCGGCGAGCGGGGACACCACCGCCGGGCCGGCGACCACCGGCTGGGGCCAGGGCGCCGCCGCGGCCAGGTCGTCGACCTGCTCGTGCCGGCGCTCGGTGACCGAGCCGGCGAAGCTGGTCTCGCCGGCCGGCAGCACCGCGCCGACCAGTTCCCGGGCGATCGGGTCCGCGCCGTCGACCACCTCGACGGTGAACTGCGCCTCGTCCTCGTCGTAGAGCAGCACCAGCGCCAGCTCCGCCTCGGCGACCTCGCGGGCGCGACGCGCGACGAGCGACAGCGCGTCGGTGCGGCGCACCTCGCCCAGCAGCACCGAGGTGATCTCCGCGGCGGCGGCGAGCCAGCGTTCCCGCCGGTGCGCCAGCGCGTAGAGGCGGGCGTTCTCGATCGCCACGCCGGCCGCGGCGGCGAGCGCGGACACGATCTCCTCATCGTCCTCGGTGAACTCGGCGGCGCCCTGCTTCTCGGCCAGGTAGAGGTTGCCCCACACCTGGTCACGGATGCGCACCGGCACGCCCAGGAAGCTGTGCATCGGCGGGTGGTGCGGCGGGAAGCCGTACGACCGGGGGTGCCGGGTGATGTCCGGCATGCGCAGCGGCTTCGGCTCGTCGATGAGCAGGCCGAGCACGCCCCGCCCGTGCGGCAGCTCGCCGATGCGCGCGTGCAGCTCGGCGTCGATGCCGTGGACGATGAAGTCGTGCAGCATGCGGTCCGGGCCGATCACCCCGAGCGCGCCGTAACGGGCGCCGGCCAGCTCGCACGCCGACCGCACGATCCGCTGCAACGTGCTGCGCAGGTCCAGGTCGGAGCCGATGCCGACCACCGCGTCGAGCAGCGCACGCAGCCGTTCCCGGCTGGTGACCACCTCGCCGACCCGGTCGAGCATCTCCTGGAGCAACTCGTCGAGGCGGACCCGGGACAGCGGGGACAACCCGAGCGACGGCGTGACGGGCTCGTGCCGGGGGTTCGGTGCGGCGGCCACCGGCCGATGCTATCGCCCGGTGGCCGCCGCCGACGAGACCGTCAGGACGGCTGGTCACGGACCGCCGACGTGTCGACGGTCTGCGCGGCGTCCAGCCGCGGGGTGTGCGGCGGCCCGGCGTGCTCCGGGTCGGCCAGACCGAGCCGCATGCTCAGGTAGGGGTGGCCCAGGCCGGCCAGCGTCTGCCGGAGCACCTCGCGGGTGCCGTCGACCTCGACCACGCCGGAGAGCGGCACCAACGACACCCCGTGCCGGGTGGCTTCGAGCCAGGCGGCGGAGAGCGCCTCACCGGCGCGCAGCCAGCTCAGCGGCTCGTCCTCGGCGCCCCAGAGGACGGCGTAGACGGCGGCCTTGTCGTGGCCGGGGCCGATCGGCAGCGAGCCGGGGGTGCCGAAGTCGCGGCCCGGCACGGTGGTCTGCGCCGCCTGGTCGGGCAGCACCTCCGGCGGCAGGCCGGTGCCGGTGCCGGCCCGGTTGGTCCAGTACGCCAGCTCCTCGCGCAGCTCCGGGCTGTCCGCCTCGACGGCGGCGGCCTGCTGGGCGGCGCCGGCCAGCTCGATCTTCTGCATGTCGTCGAGGATCTGCAGGTCGACGCCCTCCCGGGTGGCGGCCCGGTCGATGTCGCCCAGCACGGCGGCGGGGATCGGCTCGTCGCTGACCGGACGCCGGTCGGTGTGCCGCACCCGCATGCACTGCACCAGGCGCATCGCGTCCGGGTCGGCGCCGGTGTGCCGCAGCCCGGTGAGCCGGGCCATCAGGTCGGGCTGGTGCGGGTCGGGCAGGCGCTCCACCACCGGCGTCCAGCCCTCGGCGGCCAGTGCCACCCGGGCGTGGTGCAGCGCCGCGCCGCAGCTCACCACCAGCAGTCGGCCCTCCGGGTCCATGACGCTGAGGTGCCGCTCGCGGACCACCCGCAGCTCCAGCGCGTCCGGCCGGACCGTCCAGTGCCAGGGCTGGGTGTTGTGCACCGACGGGGCGTGGCCGGCCGTTCCGGCGGCCTCCGCGAGCGCGGTGGTCAGCGGGCGATCGGTAGCCGGCGTCTCGTGGCTCATCGTCACGACCTTCCTGTCTTTCCCCCATCGTGCCCCACCTGCGGGGCGCCCGGGTGGGGTTGCCGCTCCATCCTCGGGCATGTCCGGACCTGCCGCACGGGGTCCTTCGGCCCCTCGGATTACCCGCGTTCGCCCTACCTGCCCCGCTTCGGCACTGAGACGATCCGCACGTGGGGACCGAACCGCGCGAGTGCGTACCCGAACGGCCGGCCCGCGCCCGACGGGCCGCGACCGCCGAGTGGGCCCCGTTGGCGCTGCTCACGCTCGCCGTGCTGGGCGGCGCCGCGGCGTGGTTCGCGGGCGCGCGGGGCGCGGCCGACCTGGTCTGGGCCGCGGTCACCGTGGCGGCGCTCGCGCCGGCCGCCTGGACCATGCTGCGCCAACTGTGGCGCCGGCAGTTCGGGGTGGACGTCATCGCGGTGCTGGCGCTGCTCGGCGCGTTGCTGGTGCGGGAGTACCTGGCCGGCGCCGTGATCGCGGTGATGGTGGCCACCGGGCGGGCGTTGGAGGAGTACGCCCGGCGCCGGGCCACCCGCGACCTGCGGGCGCTGCTGGAACGCGCGCCCCGGCAGGCGCGGCGGCGTACCGCGGACGGCGGGATCGAGGTGGTGTCGCTGGACCGGGTCGTCGCCGGTGACCGGCTGGTGGTCGGCCCCGGTGACGTGGTGCCGGTGGACGGCACGGTCGAGGAGGCGGCCACGCTCGACGAGTCGGTGGTGACCGGCGAGTCCCGGCTGGTCGGCCGCGCCGTCGGGGAGCAGGTGGCCAGCGGCGTGGTCAACGCCGGCGCGGGCTTCGGGCTGCGGGCCGACCGCAACGCGGCGGAGAGCACGTACGCCGGCATCGTCCGGCTGGCCGGGGAGGCCACCGCGCGCAAGGCCCCGATGGTGCGGCTGGCCGACCGGTACGCGGCCGGGTTCGTGCCGTTCACGCTGCTGCTCGCCGGCCTGGCGTGGCTGCTGTCCGGCGAGTTCGTGCGGGCGGTGGCGGTGCTGGTGGTGGCCACCCCGTGCCCGCTGTTGCTGGCCACCCCGATCGCGGTGGTCTCCGGGCTGTCCCGGGTGGCCCGCCGGGGCGTGCTGGTGCGCGACGGCGGTTCGCTGGAGCAGCTCGGCCGCGCCCGTACCCTGCTGCTGGACAAGACCGGCACGCTCACCGCCGGCCGGCCCCGGGCCGCGGAGACGGTGGTCGCGCCGGGCGGCGACCGGGACGAGGTGCTGCGGCTGGCGGCGTCCGTCGAGCAGCTCTCGCCGCACGTGCTGGCCGCCGCGCTGGTCCGGCAGGCCCGCGAGCGGGGGCTGCCGCTGGCCGGGCCGACCGACGTGACCGAGGAGCCGGGGCGGGGCGTGACCGGCCGGGTCGACGGCCGGACGGTGCGGGTCGGCCAGCTCGACGGCGAGCCGCCGGTGTGGGCGGACCGGGTCCGGGACCGGGCCGAGCGGTCCGGCCGGTCCACGGTCTGGGTCAGCGACGAGCACGGGCCGCTGGGCGCGATCCTGCTGGAGGACCCGGTCCGCCCGGACGCCCGGCGGACCGTGCGGCGGCTGCGCGAGGCGGGGCTGACCCGGCTGGTGATGGTGACCGGCGACCGTCCGCGTACGGCCCGGCAGGTCGCCCAGGTGGTCGGCGTGGACGACGTGATCGCGCGCTGCGCGCCGGCGGAGAAGGCCGACCGGGTACGCGCGGAGGCGGCGCGGGCGGTGACCGTGATGGTCGGCGACGGCGTCAACGACGCCCCGGCGTTGGCCGAGGCGCACGTCGGGGTGGCGATGGGCGCCACCGGGGCGACCGCCTCCGCCGACGTGGCCGACGCGGTGCTCACCGTGGACCGGCTGGACCGGCTCGCCGACGCCGTCGAGATCGCCCGGTACGCCCGCCGCATCGCGGTGCAGAGCGCCACCGTCGGCATGGGCCTGGCGGTGTTGGCGATGCTGGTGGCCGCCGCCGGCCGGCTGCCCCCGGTCGCCGGCGCGTTCCTCCAGGAGGGCATCGACGTGCTGGTGATCCTCAACGCGCTGCGGGCGCTCGGCGGTGGGCTGCGGCAGCGGGAGGTGCCCCCGCACACCCGGGAGCTGCTCGACCGGTACGAGCGCGAGCACGGCGGCGTCCGGGACGTGCTGGCCCGGTTGCGGGACACCGCCGACCTGGTGGCGACCCGCCCGGACGACCCGGGGTGTGTGCCGGCGGTGCGGGACGTGCACCGGCGCCTGGTCGACGAGGTACTGCCGCACGAGGCGGCCGAGGAACGGCAGCTCTACCCGGCGCTGGCCGGTCCGCTCGGCAGCGACGAGGCGACCTCGACGATGAGCCGGGCGCACGTGGAGATCGTCCGGCTGGTGGAGCGGATCGGCGGGCACCTGGCGGCGCTGGACGGCGGACTGCCCGCCGAGGAGGTGCCCGACCTGCTCGCCGCGCTGTACGGCCTGGACGCGGTGCTGCGCCTGCACCTGGCCCAGGAGGAGGAGGACTACTTCTCGCTCAACCCCGCCGACGGCCCTCCGGGGCGTTAGGAGGGGCCCCTTCTTATGCAGAATGCGTTAAGAAGGGGCCCTTCCTTCTACTCCCGGACCACCGCGACGGGGCAGTGCGCGTGCTGGATGAGCTGCTGGCTGACCGAGCCGAGCAGCATGCCGCGCAGCCCGCCCCGGCCCCGGCTGCCGACCACCACGAGCTGCGCCGCCCGGCTCGCCTCCACCAGCAGCGACGCCGCGCTGCCGGGCACCGCCGAGATCTCCACCGGCACGTCCGGGAAGGTCTCCCGCCACGGCGCCAGCTCCGCCTCGGCGGCGGTCCGCTCGCCGGCGGCGACGTCCTCCGGGTCGAAGTCCGGCGGCACCCACCGGTCACCCGGCGGCTCCCAGACCCGCAGCACCCGCAGCGGCACGTCCCGCTGGGCGGCCCGCTCCACGGCGAAGCCGAGCGCCCGCAGCGCCGAGGGGGAGCCGTCCGAGCCGACCACCACCGGCCCGGACGTGGCGGCCTGGCTGTCGCGGACCACGACCACCGGGCAGTGGGCGTGCGCGCTGACCGAGACCGCGGTGGAGCCGGCGAGCAGGCCGCCGAAGCCGCCGTGCCCCCGGCTGCCGAGCACCAGCATCCCGGCCCCGGTGGAGCGTTCCTGCAACACCAGCGCGGGCGGGCCGTCGAACACCTCGCCGTGCACGGTGATGCCGGGCCGCTCGGCGGCGGCGTCCGCCGCCGCCTTGCGGACCAGTTCCTCGACCTGCCGGCGGGCGTTCTCGTCCGGCCAGATGCCCGGGGCCACGCCGGGGCCGATCCAGCCGGCCACGGTCAACCACTCGAAGACGTACGCCAGCCGCACCGGCCGGCCCGACCGGCCCGCCTCGTCCAGCGCCCAGTTCAGGGCCACCGACGCGTCGGTCGAGCCGTCGTAGCCGACCACGATCTCCTCGTTGCTCATGCGTCACCCTTCACGGCCGGGTCGGTCTCGCGGATCCAGCGCCACTCGGCGACCCGGGGGTCGTCCTCGCCGTACTCGCGGGTGTGGTCGCGGCAGGCCTGGCGCGCGTCCACCATCTCCTGGCGCAGGTGCGCGGCGCGCGAGCGCAGCCCCGGCACCCGGTCGATGGTGTCGATGACCAGGTGGAAGCGGTCCAGGTCGTTGAGCATCACCATGTCGAACGGCGTGGTGGTGGTGCCCTCCTCCTTGTAGCCGCGCACGTGCAGGTTCTCGTGGTTGGCCCGGCGGTAGGTGAGCCGGTGGATCAGCCACGGATAGCCGTGGTAGGCGAAGATGACCGGCTTGTCGCGGGTGAAGATGGTGTCGAACTCGTTGTCCGGCAGGCCGTGCGGGTGCTCCGAGGGCGGTTGCAGGCGCATCAGGTCGACCACGTTGACCACCCGCACCTTCAGGTCGGGCAGGTGCCGGCGCAGCAGGTCGGCGGCGGCGAGCGTCTCCAGCGTCGGCACGTCGCCGGCGCAGGCGAGCACCACGTCCGGCTCGGCGTCGTCGTCGGTGCTGGCCCAGTCCCAGATGCCCAGGCCGCGGCGACAGTGCTGGACCGCCTCGTCCATGGTCAGCCAGTTCGGCGCCGGCTGCTTCCCGGCCACCACCACGTTGATGTAGTGCCGGCTGCGCAGGCAGTGGTCCATGGTGGAGAGCAGCGTGTTGGCGTCCGGCGGCAGGTAGACGCGGACCACCTCGGCCTTCTTGTTGACCACGTGGTCGATGAAGCCGGGGTCCTGGTGCGAGAAGCCGTTGTGGTCCTGCCGCCAGACGTGGCTGGAGAGCAGGTAGTTCAGCGAGGCGATCGGTTCCCGCCAGGGGATGTGCCGGGTCACCTTGAGCCACTTGGCGTGCTGGTTCACCATCGAGTCGACGATGTGGATGAACGCCTCGTAGCTGGTGAAGATGCCGTGCCGGCCGGTCAGCAGGTAGCCCTCCAGCCAGCCCTCGCAGAGGTGCTCGGAGAGCACCTCCATCACCCGGCCGTCGGGGGAGAGGTGGTCGTCGCCGGGCTCTCGGCGGCCGACGAACGCCCGGTCGGTGACCTCGAACGCCGCGCCGAGCCGGTTCGAGGCGACCTCGTCCGGGCCGAACAGGCGGAACGTCTGCGGGTTGCGGGCGATCACGTCGCGCACCCAGGGGCCGAGCGTGCCGGCCGCCCCGGCCACCGTGCCGCCGGGCTCCTCGACGTCGACGCCGTAGTCACGGAAGTCCGGCAGCTCCAGGTTGCGCAGCAGTTTGCCGCCGTTGGCCACCGGGTTCGCGCTCATCCGCCGGTCGCCGGTGGGCGGCAGCGCGGCCAGCTCGGCGACCGGCCCGCCGGTGGCGTCGAACAGCTCCTCCGGCCGGTAGCTGCGCAGCCAGCGCTCCAGCTCGGCCAGGTGCGCCGGGTTGTCGCGCACCTCGGCGATCGGCACCTGGTGGGCGCGGAACGTGCCCTCGACCTGCGTGCCGTCGACGGTCGCCGGGCCGGTCCAGCCCTTCGGCGTCCGCAGGACGATCATCGGCCAGCGGGGACGCTCGACGTCGCCGCCGGAGCGGGCCCGGCGCTGGATCCCGGCGATCTCGTCGACCGCCCGGTCCAGCGTCGCGGCGAGCAGGTGGTGCACCGCCGCCGGGTCGTCGCCCTCGACCAGGTACGGCTGGTAGCCGTAGCCGCGCATCAGGTCGCGCAGGTCGTCGGCGGGGATCCGGTCCAGTACGGTCGGGTTGGCGATCTTGTAGCCGTTGAGGTGCAGGATCGGCAGCACCGCCCCGTCCCGCGCCGGGTTCAGGAACACGTTTGACAGCCAGCTCCCGGCCAGCGGGCCGGTCTCCGCCTCGCCGTCGCCGATCACGCAGGCGACCAGCAGGTCCGGGTTGTCGAACGCGGCCCCGTACGCGTGGCTCAGCGCGTACCCCAGCTCGCCGCCCTCGTGGATCGAGCCGGGCACCTCCGGCGCCACGTGGCTGGGGATGCCGCCGGGGAACGAGAACTGGCGGAACAGCCGCTGCATGCCGGCCTCGTCGCGCGGGATGTGGTGGTACAGCTCGCTGTAGGTGCCCTCCAGCCAGGTGTTGGCGACCAGCGCGGGGCCGCCGTGGCCGGGGCCGGTGACGAAGATGGCGGACAGGTCCCGGTCGACGATGACGCGGTTGAGGTGCGCGTAGAGCAGGTTGAGGCCGGGGCTGGTGCCCCAGTGGCCGAGCAGCCGGGGCTTGACGTGCTCGGGCCGGAGCGGCTCGCGGAGCAGCGGGTTGTCGAGCAGGTAGATCTGCCCGACGGTCAGGTAGTTCGCGGCCCGCCAGTAGGCGTCCAGCCGGCGCAGCTCGTCGTCGGTCAGGGGGCTGTGCAGGTCCAGCGCGGTGTCCATGCTGCCTTGGCCTCTCGTGGCTCGGGGTCGTCTGCCACCCGGGGAGGAGATCGACCTCCCCGGCGCGTCCAGCCTCACCCCCGGGCGGGGGTGTCGGTCAGGGCCGTAGGTCCCGGGTCGGGCGGGCGTCATGCCCCCTCCCGGGCGCCCGGGTCGAGCCCCCGGACGACGATCAGCGGTGCCGGCGAGTGGTAGAGCAGGGCCTGGCTGACCTCGCCCAGACTGGACCGCACCGGCCCGTCGCCGCGCGCGCCGACCACCGCGAGCTGCGCCGACCGGGAGCGGTCGAGCAGGACGTCCGCGGGTACGCCGCGGACGGTCTGGCAGTCGGCGGCCACCCCGGGATGCCGCACGGCGTGCCGGTTGACCGCCGCTTCCAGCAGGCCGTCGTCGGCGTCGCGGCGCTCCGGTTCGACCACCCGGACGGCGAGCAGCCGGGCGCCCCGGCGTTCGGCGCAGTCGAAGGCGTACCCGAGCGTGTGGCGGGCGCCCGGCGAGCCGTCGTAGCCGACCAGCAGCGGCCCGGGCGGGGCCGGCTCGGACCGGCCGATCAGGACCGGACAGCCCGCGCGGGCGGCCAGCTCGACGGCGGGCGCGTCGGCCGCTACGCAGGCCGGGCAGGTGGAGATGCCGCCGTCACCGAGCGCTACCAGGAACGCGGTGCCGGCGGCCCGCAGCAGCGCCTCGACCGGTGAGCCCTCGACGATCTCGCCGCTGACCGGCACCCCTGGCGCGGCGTCGGCGGCGAGCTGGCCGGCCCGCTCCAGCAGTCGCTCGGCGTCGATGCGGGTGCCGCCGGCCGGGGCGGGGCCGCCGGTCGCGGCCCAGTTGAACGCGTGCATCAGGTGCAGCGGCCGGTCGTGGGCGGCGGCCTCGCCGGCGGCCGTGCGGACCACCGTCAGGCCCTCCGCCGACCGGCCGACGCCGACCACCACCGCGCCGTGCCTGGGTGCGGCCATGCCGGCTCACCTCCCGACCGGGTTCTTCACCCACGGTAGTCGGGTGGCCGGGCCGGCCGGACCGGGTCAGCGGAACTGGAGGCGGTTGACCGCGTCGAAGAACCGGGCACCGAACAGCCGGCGGGTGTGCACCATCGCCCAGGCGGCGGCGGTGACCAGGTAGCGGGTGCGGGGGCGGCGGGCCAGCACGGCCCGCTCGATCACCCGGGCCACCGCTTCCGGCGGGGCGGCGAGCGCCGGGTTCCGGTAGGACTTCGCCATCGACGCGTCGACCGCGGCCACCATCCGGCGGTACGGCCCGGTCGGCTCGGTGCCGGCGCCGAGCGAGGACGCGGCGACCGCGCCGAAGCCGGTGCGGATCAGGCCCGGCTCGATGACCGCCACGTCCACCCCGAACGGCCGCACCTCCTGGCGCAGCGCGTCGGAGATCGCCTCCACCGCGTACTTGCTGGCGTGGTAGTAGCCGCCGCCGGGGAAGACCAGCCGGCCACCCATCGAGCTGACGTTGACGATCCGGCCCCGGCCGGCCCGGCGCATGCCGGGCAGCACGAGCTGGGTGAGCCGGGCGAGCCCGAAGACGTTGGTCTCGAACTGGGCCCGCACCCGGTCCATCGGGGCCTCCTCGATCGGGCCGTACTCGCCGTAACCGGCGTTGTTGATCAGCACGTCGACCTGGCCGTGTGCGGCTTCCACCGCGGCGACGGCGGCGCGCATGGACGCCTCGTCGGTCACGTCGAGGGCGAGCAGTCGGGCGCCGGTGTCGGCCAGGTCGGCGATCGCGTCGACCTTGCGGGCGGTGGCGTACACGGTGAGGTCGGGGCGGCGGGCGAGCCGCGCGACGGTGGCCCGGCCGATGCCGGAGGAGGTGCCGGTGATCAGGACGGTGGTCATGCGTGGTCTCCCGGAGAGGTCAGGCCGGCGACGAGCAGCGCGACGCCGTCGCGCAGCCGCTGCCGGGGCAGGTCGGGGTCGGTGAGGTCGGCCTCCAGGCCGCGGGTGAGCGCGACGAGCACGTCGGCCACCGCGCGGGCCCGGGGCCCGGCGGCGTCCGTCAGCGTGCCGGCCACCAGGTCGGTCATCTCGGCGGTGTACGCCTCGACGAGGTCGCCGGTGAGCTTGCCGCTGGCGTCGAGCAGCTCGGTGGCGTGCGGGCTGTCCCGGTGCAGCGTGAGCGTGAGTTCCAGCTTGGCGGCGAGCACGTCGTGCAGCCGGTCGGCCAGCTCGCCGCCTCCGGTGGCGGCGGCCTGCCGGGCCCGGTCGAGCGTGTCGGCGAAGAGCCGCTCGGCCAGTCGCCGGTAGGCGTCGTTCTTGTTGCGCACGTACTGGTAGACCGCCGGCCGGGACATGCCGGCGGCGGCGGCGATGTCGTCCATGGTGGTGCGCCGCATCCCGTGCCGGGTGAAGCACGCGTACGCGGCGGCCAGGATCGTCTCCAACCGATCGTTCGACATGCTGACAAGTCTTGCATAAAACGTCAGGACGTCAACCGTGTCCCCGGTCACGCCGGGGCGGGGTTGTTCAGCGGGGGGCGGGCAGGGCGGGGTGCACGCGCACCACGACGGCGGTGGCGTTGTCCGCGTCGCCGGCCGCCAGGCTGGCGTCCAGCAGTGCCCGGACCGTCCGGGCCGGCTCCTGGCGGGCGGCCAGCAGGTCCCGCAGCCGGTGGTAGCCGAGCTGGTCGCTGACCCCGTCGGTGCAGAGCAGCCAGGTGTCCCCGCGACGCAGCGGGGCGGCGAGCAGGTCCGGTTCCGGCTGGTCCGGGTGGCCGACGTAGCGCAGCAGTTGGTAGCGGGCCCGGGCCGCCTCCGGGGAGTCGGCCGGCCACCAGCCGTGCAGCAGCCCCAGCCAGGCCAGGGTGTGGTCCACCGTGACCAGCTCCAGCAGCCCGTCGCGCAGCCGGTACGCCCGTGAGTCGCCGAGGTGCACGAGCCAGCCCCGGTCGCCGTCCGGCTCGACCCACCAGCGCGGTGAGCGTGCACCCGGTCAGCCCCGCGCGCGTGGCGCCGGCCCGGCGGACCCGACGCTGGGTCTCGGCGGCGGCGGCGTGCAGCCCGGCGGCGTCGACGACCGGCCACCCGGCGCGGACCCGCCCGACGAAGGTCTGCGTCGCGGTCGCGCCGGCCACCCGGCTGCCCTCGCCCTCGCCCATGCCGTCGCAGACCACGGCCAGCGGCAGTTCCTCGTCGACGTGCAGCACGTCGAAGTTCGCCGGATAGCGGTGCCCGACCACGCTGCCGCCGGCGACCTCCAGCGTGAGCCGCCCGGCGGTCAGCCGGCGGGTGGCCTCGACCGGCCGGTCCGGTGGGCGGCGGTGGAACACCAGCGGACCGTAGCACCGGCGCGGGCGGCGAACGGGCAGGTCGGGGCGTGTCTAGTGTCAACCGGGGTTGACGAGATGGCGCTGTCAACCTACATTGACAGCATGAGTCAGGCAACGGAACTCGCGGCGGCGGCCGGCAGCACCGACCCGAAGGTCGGCCTGCGGGCCGTGCTCGCCCTGCGCCGGCTGCTCGAACGGCTCGAGGTGGTCCAGGTGGACAACGCCCGGCGACAGGGCTGGTCCTGGCAGGAGATCGCCGACGCGCTCGAGGTCAGCCGACAGGCGGTCCACAAGAAGCACGCCGGGCGGCCGGCGGTGCGCGAAAGCTGGGAGGCGTGATGTTCGAACGATTCACCGACCGGGCCCGGGCCGTGGTGCACCACGCGCTCGTCGAGGCACAGACCGAGGGCCGGCGGCCGGTCGGCACCGAGCACCTGCTGCTCGGCGTGCTCGCCGACCGCGACAACCTGGCGGTCCGGCTGCTGTCGGCCGACGGCGTCGAGGCCGACGCCCTGCGCGCGGCGGTGGCCCGCCACACCGCACAGGGCGTCGACGGGCTCGGCGCGGCGGACGCGGCGGCGCTGCGCGAGATCGGCATCGACCTGGCCGCCATCGTGGCTCGGATCGAGGAGTCGTTCGGCCCGGACGCGCTCCGCGAGGCGACGCCGCGCCCGCGCCGGTGGTGGCGTCGCCGGCACGACAGCGGCCGGTTCTCGCCCCGGGCCAAGAAGGTGCTGGAGCTGTCGCTGCGCGAGGCGCTCCGGCTGCGTCACCGGCACATCGGCACCGAGCACATCCTGCTCGGCCTGCTGCGCGAGGGCGACGGCCTGGCCGCGCAGGTGCTCACCGAGGCCGGTGTCGACGTCGACGACCTGCGGCGGCGGGTCGACGCGGCGCTGCGCGAGGCGGCCTGACCCCCCGCCGGAATCCAAACCTGATTGCGGTCCTCGCAACGACCCCGCCCGCCGGGTCGCCGCCGCGCCCGGTGTCCTGCACACTGGCGCCGTGGACGGTGCAGACGACAAGCTTCCGGTGACCGCCGAGAACCGGACCCCGCGCTCGGCCGTGGTGGTGAACCCGGTGAAGGTGGCCGACCTCGACGAGTTCCGGCGGATCGTGGACGGCGCGCTCGACACGGCCGGCTGGCCGGCCCCGACCTGGTACGAGACCACGGTCGAGGACCCGGGCCGCGGCCAGGCGGAGGAGGCGGTGAAGGCCGGCGCCGAGGTGGTCTTCGCCTGCGGCGGCGACGGCACCGTGATGGCCTGCGTGACCGCGCTGGCCGGCACCGAGGTGGCGTTGGCCGTGCTGCCCCAGGGCACCGGCAACCTGCTCGCCGCCAACCTCGGCCTCTCCAACGACCTGGCCGCCGGGCTGGAGGTCGCCGTCGAGCGCGGAATGCGCCGGCTCGACGTCGGGGTGGTCGACGACAAGTGTTTCGCGGTGATGGCCGGGATGGGCTTCGACGCCCAGATGCTCGACTCCACCTCCGAGACCACCAAGAAGCGGATCGGCTGGCCGGCCTACCTGGTCGGCGCCGCCCGCCACCTGCGGGACCGGCCGATGCGGGTCTCGGTCCGCATCGACGGCCGGCCGCCGCTGCGCCGCCGCGCCCGCTCGGTCCTGGTGGCCAACGTCGGCCGCCTCCAGGGCGGGGTGCGCCTGCTCACCGACGCCGAGCCGGACGACGGCTGGCTCGACGTGGCGGTGCTGACCCCGCGCACGATCGGCCACTGGGTCGCCATGGGCTGGGCGCTGGTCCGCCGCACCGGCAGCGTGCCCCGGATGGAGGTGTTCCGGGCCCGCACCGTCGAGATCGCCAGCAACCGGGCCCAGCCCCGGCAGCTCGACGGCGACCTGATCGAGCCGGGCCGCTCGCTCACCGCCACCATCCGGCCCGAGTCGCTCTGGCTCTGCGTGCCACGCCCCGAGGACCACCCCGACCTGGCGGAGGACGCCGAGGCGGCGGCGGAGCGCGGTGAGCGCCTGATCAAGGAGGCGCGGCGTGAGTAGCACCAAGCTCGTCCCCGAGACGCGGTTGATGGCCGAGAACGAGCTGTCCGCCGACGACGCCTGGCGCACCCTGCGCCGGCACGGCGGCTGGTGCCTGCTGCGGGACGCGTTCATCCGGTTCCGCTACGGCGACGGCTTCAGCCACTCCCGGGCCCTGGCGTTGCAGCTCTGCCTCGCCGTCGTGCCGTTCCTGATCGCGCTCACCGGCCTGATCACCGACCTCGGCGCGGACGAGGGCGGCAAGGTCGTCGCCGACACGGTGCTGGCGATCACGCCGGGCCAGAGCGAGACGGTGGTGCAGGAGCTGCTCTCCGACGCCGACCGCACCGAGGACGCCGGCGAGCTGGCGCTGACCCTCGGTCTGATCACCGGGCTGGTGGCGCTGACCACCACGATGGCGCAGATCGAGCGCGGCGCCAACCGGATCTACGGCGTCGAGCGGGACCGCCCGGCGTTTCCGAAGTACGTCCGCGCGGCGATTCTCGCGGTGGTCGCCGGTGTGCCCGCGCTGACCGGGTTCCTGATCCTGGTCGGCGGCGGCGCGCTGGGCGACTCGGTGCGCCGGCACTACGAGTGGGGCGACGTCGCCACCGTCGTCTGGGACGTGGTCCGCTGGCCGTTGAGTCTCGGCCTGACCGTGCTCGCGGTGGCGGTGCTGTTCCGGCACGCGCCCAGGCGCAAGCAACCCGGCCTGTCCTGGCTCTTCTTCGGCGCCGGCATCGCCATCGCGCTGTGGTGGCTGGCCAGCCTGCTGCTCGCCGCGTACGTCAAGTACAGCGGCGGGTTCGGCCAGACCTACGGCGCGTTGACCGGCATGATGGCGCTGCTGCTCTGGGCGAACCTCACCGGCATGGCGCTCTTCGGCGGGCTGGCCTTCGCCGCCCAGTTGGAGGCCATGCGGATCGGGGTGGAGGAGCCGGCCCAGCCGGATCTGTGGGAGCCGGAGGCGCAGCGCGAGGAGCTGTTCGACACCGGGGAGATGACCGCGCTCTGACGCCGCGCCGACGCGGCGTGTGAGAGCCACGCCGATCGGGTACAGCGCGCCTCGCAGAAGAAAAGGGAGGTGCGGTGTGACCGCGGTCAAGGAAGCCGGGCGCCGGCCGCTCGGCCACTTCGCCGAGCGGAGCCTGGTCGGGCTGCTCGCGGTGGCCGGCGCGGGCGTCGCCTTCGGCGTGCTGCTCATGCTCGTCCGGTTCCGCTGGAGCCCGCTCCAGGACGCCGACCACGCGGCGGCCGAGTGGTTCAACAACCTCGTGGCGCCGCACCAACCGCTGGTCACCGTGCTGAAGGCGATCACCGACCTGGGCGGTCGGCCGGTGCTGATCTGGCTGATCACCATCGCCGTGGTGGGCCTGCTGATCCGCCGCCAGTCCCGGCTGGCGGTCTACCTGATCGTCACCGGCGTGGGCGGGCTGATCCTCGACCCGTCGCTCAAGGCGCTGGTGGGGCGGCTGCGCCCGGTGGTGGACGTGCCGATCGCCAGCGCTCCCGGCAACAGCTTCCCCAGTGGCCACGCGCTCGGTTCGTTCGTCGCGTACGGCGCGCTGCTGCTGGTGTTCCTGCCGGCCATGGCACCGCGCTGGCGCAAGCCGGCCATCGCCATCGCCGCCGTGCTGGTCTTCCTGGTCGGGCTGACCCGGATCGCGCTGGGCGTGCACTTCGTGTCGGACGTGCTCGGCGGCTGGCTGCTCGGCGCGGCCTGGCTGGGCGTCACCGCGTACGCGTTCCGGCTGTGGCGACGCGAGCGCGGCCGGCCGGTGCCGCCGCTGAGCGAGGGCCTGGAGCCGGAGGCGGGCGAGGAGATCAAGCCCGCCCCGGCCGAGGAGAAGGTGCTGGAGCACCCCCGCTCCGCGGTGGCCGAGCTGCTGGTCGGCTGGGTGATCGTCTTCGGCGCGCTGTACGCCTTCGGCATGTACGTCAGCTACCACGCCAAGGGCACGTTCTTCGACACGCTCGACACCGAGGTCCCGCGCTGGTTCGCCGCCCGGCACACCGACGCGCTCACGGACCTGAGCTGGTGGTGGAGCAAGTTCGGCGACACGCACGCCATCCTGCTGGTCTCGCTGGTGTTCTGCCCGATCGTGCTGGCCCTGTGGCGCCGCTGGCGGCCGGTGCTGTTCGTGGTGCTGGCCATGTTCGGCGAGCTGAGCCTGTTCCTGGCCAGCGCCCGGGTGGTGGAGCGGCCCCGCCCGCCGGTGGAGAACCTGGACGGCCAGATGCCCACCTCGTCGTTCCCGTCCGGGCACATCGCGGCGACCATCTGCCTCTGGGTCGCCATGGCGATCATCGTGTTCCCGCGTACCGACCGCTGGTGGCGGTGGCTGTTCGTGGCGATGGCCGTGATCATGCCGGCCGGCGTGGCGACCTCCCGGATGTACCGGGGCATGCACCACCCGACCGACTTCATGGGCGCGATCCTGCTCGGCACGCTCTGGCTGTCGCTGCTCTGGTGGGTGATCCGGCCCAACGCCGACGTCGCCCAGGGCAACCAGCCGGCGATCGAGTCCGAGCAGGTGGACGAGCTGGACGACGAGCTGGCCAAGGCCGGTCGGCCGGACTGACGACGATGCTGCGGGTGATGACCTGGAACATCCGCACCGGCGGTCGGGACCGTGACGGCACCGACCGCCGGGACCGGATCGTCTCGGTCGTCACCGCGCAGCGCCCGGATGTGCTGGCCCTCCAGGAGCTGCGCGGGCTGGACCGCACGCTGGGCGGGTTGGCGGAGCGGACGGGTCTGGTGCCGTACCTGGCCCGGTCCTGCTTCGGCCAGCCGGTGGCGGTGCTGGTCCGTCCGTCGCTGCGGGTGCTGCGGTCCGGGCGGGTGCGCCGGCCGTTCCACCACGCCGCCGCCCTGGTGCGGGTGGCCACCGGGGCGGGGCCGCTGACCGTGTTCAGCACCCACCTCAACCCCTGGTCGGGCGGGCGGCGGCGGATCGAGGCGGGCTGGCTGGCGGCGGCCGTGCGGCGCAGCGGGGGAGAGCTGGCAGTGCTCGCCGGGGACCTGAACACGCTGGAGCCGGCCATCGACCACACCGCCCGGCTGGCCGGGCTCGCCGCCGCGTACCGGCGTCGGCACCTGCGCCGCGACGGCCGCACCGTGGACACCCGCGCGGTGGCCCGGCTGCTCGACGGCGGCCTGGTCGACCTCTGGCCGCGGGCCGGTGGCGACGGGCCGGGCGGGCTGACGGTGCCGACCGGCCACGGCGGCGCGGAGTTCGCCGGGATGCGGCTGGACTACCTGCTCGCCACGCCGGCCCTGGCCGACCGGGTCCGCGCGGTCCGCGTGATCCGCGACGCGGAGGCCGACACCGCCTCCGACCACTACCCCCTTCTGGCCGAACTGGACCTCACGCCCGCCGCGTTGGACCAGTCGCGGATCTTCGGCAGCAGCCGCCCGGCGCGTGCGCCCAGCAGCACGAGCCCGAGCAGCGGCAGCGCCAGCAGCAGGGGTCGCGGCCGGTTCTAGAGGATCAGGTTGAGCAGCACGGTCAGCACCACCGAGGCCACGATCGAGAAGAGGATCATCAGGAGACAGCCGAACCCGCCGCCGGCGGGCCGGATCTCGGTGTTTCCGATGCGCATGACGTCACCTCCTCGGAACGACGGCCGGGCGGTGCCGCGGCCTGCGGCACCGCCGGGCCGGTCACAGCTCGCGCAGCCGGGGCAGCAGCTCCTCCTGGGCCCAGTCGAGGAACATCGGCTGACGGTCGCCGCCGACCTGGACCAGCGCCACGTGGGTGAAGCCGGCGTCGACGAACTTCTTGAACGCCTCGACGTGCCGCTCGACGTCCGGGCCGCAGGCGATGCCCTCGGCCACGTCCTCCTCGCGGACGAACTGGGTGGCCGCGTCGAACGCGTCCGGGTTGGGCAGGTCCGCGTTGACCTTCCAGCCCATGCCGAACCAGCGGAACTGGTCGTGCACGATCTTGCGGCACTCGTCCTCGTCCGGGCCGTAGCAGATGGCCACCTGGCCGTAGCGGGGGCGACCCGCGCCGCCGG
Organism: Micromonospora sp. NPDC049240; assembly: GCF_040647835.1. NCBI lineage: Bacteria > Bacillati > Actinomycetota > Actinomycetes > Micromonosporales > Micromonosporaceae > Micromonospora > Micromonospora sp. NPDC049240. Next base: position 160,355 of record NZ_JBEZCX010000002.1, on the reverse strand, counting down.
CCTCCTCGTACATGTCGACGAGGTGGGACAGCGGGTCGGTGGCGATCATGGCGTCCGCGTACTCGGCGGCGAGCGTGGCGGACTGCCGGCCGGACGCCGCCACCGCCATCGGCACCGGCCGTTCGGGCCGGTCCCAGACGTACGCGTCGGGCACGTCGAAGTGGTTGCCGGAGAACGTCAGCGTCTCGCCGTTGAGCAGCGGCCGGATGATCTGCAACGCCTCCTCGAACATCTCGTGCCGCTGCTGCACGTGCGGCCAGCCGCCGACCACGTGTTCGTTGAGGTTCTCCCCGGCGCCGAGGCCGAGCGTGAACCGCCCGTCCGACAGCACCCCGATGGTGCTGGCCTTCTGTGCCACCACCGCCGGGTGGTAGCGGCGGATCGGGCAGGTGACGAACGACAGCAGCTCCGGCCGGGTGGTGGCGTGGGCGACCGCGCCGAGCACCGACCAGGCGTACGGCGAGTGGCCCTGCGACTCCAGCCACGGGTAGTAGTGGTCGGACATGACCAGGTGGTCGAAGCCGGCGGCCTCGGCGCGCACGGCGTGGTCGACCAGTTCCTTCGGACCGGCCTGCTCGCACATCAGGGTGTAGCCGACGTTCACCATGGCGCCTCTCCTCCCGGGGTGGATCGTCCCGGGATACCCCGTCGGCAGCGTGTCAACCTTGACGAGTGGTTTGAGGCTGCCTACAGTCCGCTTAACCGGTTCAGACCGGAGAGGCGCACCATCCTGTGGTGGGGATGACCGCCCCTGTGGCGGCCCGTGGCGACGCGGGCCGCCACAGGACTTAACCGGTTGCCTTCAGAGGCCCATCGGCCTACGCTGATGCCGGCGTCCGGGACCGTCATCACCATCACCGCACCCCCACACGGGCACGGGGGAGATCTCCCTCCAGAGGACAGCCATGAAGAAAATGCTCTCCGCCGCGGGCGTCGCCCTGCTGACGGCGCTCACCGCCGTCTTCGCCTTCGGGCAGCCGGCGCAGGCCGCGACCGGGTTCTCCGTCTCGAACGGTCGGCTCTACGACGCCAACGGCACCGAGTTCGTCATGCGCGGCGTCAACCACGCGCACACCTGGTACCCGCAGCAGACCAGCTCGTTCGCCAACATCAAGGCCCTCGGCGCCAACACGGTCCGGGTGGTGCTGGCCAGCGGTGACCGCTGGACCAAGAACAGCGCCGCCGACGTGGCCAACGTGATCTCACTGTGCAAGGCCAACCGGCTCATCTGCGTGCTGGAGGTGCACGACACCACCGGTTACGGCGAGGACGGCGCCGCCACCACGCTGGCCAAGGCGACCGACTACTGGCTGAGCATCGCCGACGTGCTCAAGGGCCAGGAGAAGTACGTCATCGTCAACATCGGCAACGAGCCGTTCGGCAACCAGGGCTACAGCGCCTGGACCACCGACACCTCGAACGCGATCAAGCGGCTGCGCGCCGGCGGCCTCACCCACACCATCATGGTGGACGCGCCGAACTGGGGCCAGGACTGGTCGTTCACCATGCGCGACAACGCCGGCACCGTCTTCAACGCCGACCCGCAGCGCAACACCGTCTTCTCCATCCACATGTACGGCGTGTTCGACACCGCCGCCGAGATCAGCGACTACCTGGGCCGGTTCCGCACCGCCGGGCTGCCCATCGTGGTCGGCGAGTTCGGCTTCAACCACTCCGACGGCAACCCCGACGAGGACGCCATCATGTCCTACGCCCAGACCAACCGGATCGGCTACCTCGGCTGGTCCTGGAGCGGCAACGGCGGCGGCGTGGAATACCTGGACATGACCACCGGCTTCAACCCGGCCCAGCTCACCAGTTGGGGCCAGCGCATCTTCAACGGCGCCAACGGCATCGCCGCCACCTCCCGTGAGGCCTCGGTCTACGCCGGCAGCTCGCCGAGCCCGACCACCAGCCCGACCACCAGCCCCAGCCCGACCACGAGCCCCAGCCCGACCACCAGCCCGACCCCGCCGCCGACCACCACGCCCCCGCCGGCCGGTGGCTGCACCGCCACCCTCACCGTCGTCAACTCGTGGCAGGGCGGCTTCCAGGGCGACGTCAAGGTGACCGCCGGTTCCGCCGCGATCACCGGCTGGACGGCGAAGTGGACGTTCGCCAACGGCCAGACCGTCAGCCAGGCGTGGAACGCCACGGTCAGCGGCAGCGGGTCGGCGTGGACCGCCCGCAACGTCGACTACAACGGCCGGCTCGGCGCCGGCGCCAGCACCACGTTCGGCTTCATCGGCAACGGCAGCGCCGCCACCCCGGCGGTGACCTGCTCCGCGAGCTGACCGACCGCGCATCGGGTGGCCGGGTCCGCACGGACCCGGCCACCTTTCTTCGCGTACGCGGTCAGCCCTGGATTGCCGCCCGCGTGGCGGCGAGGTTGGCGCGCACGGTCCTGGTCGTCGAATGTTCGCGACCCAGGAGCCGTTCGCACTCAGCCAGGGTCTGCTCATAGAGGGCGATGCCCTGTGTGGTGCGTCCTACCGACGTGTAGGTGTGGGCGAGGTTGTTGCGGGACATGAGGGTGTCCGGGTGGTCGGATCCGAGGATGCGTTCGCGGTCGGCGAGGTTCTGCTCGTAGAGGGTGAGCGCCTCGTTGATGCGTCCTGCTGAGGTGTAGGCGTGGGCGAGGTTGTTGCGGGACATGAGCGTGTCCGGGTGGTCGGGTCCGAGGATGCGTTCGCGGTCGGCGAGGGTCTGCTCGTGTAGGGGGATGGCCTGTGCGGCGCGTCCTGCTGCCCCGTAGACGTACGCGATATTGCTGCGGGAGGTCAGGGTGTCCGGGTGGTCGGGTCCGAGGACGCGTTCGCTGTCGGCGAGGGTCTGCTCGTAGAGGGTGAGCGCCTCGTTGATGCGTCCTGCCGACCCGTAGGCGTGGGCGAGGTTGTTGCGGGACATGAGCGTGCTCGGGTGGTCGGGTCCGAGGACGCGTTCGCGGTCGGCGAGGGTCTGCTCGTGCAGGGGTATGGCCTCCGCGGTGCGATCAACTGACACGTAGGCAGTGGCAAGGTCGTTTCGGGAGGTGAGCGTGTCCGGGTGGTCGGGTCCCAGGATCCGTTCCCGTTCGGTGACGAGCTGCTCGAACAGGGCGAGAGCGCGGGCGACGTCTCCGGCGCTACGTAATGCACGCGCCGCCCAGAGAAGCTGGATCAGCAGCAGCGGTGACGGTTCGGCGACATGTCCACGCAACGTGAGGATGTGGGCCACAAGCTCGTCGACCTCGGCCCGCCGTTGGGCGACCTGCGCATACGGTAGGTCGTCGGTGAGCCGGTCCAGCATCTCGGTCGCGGCGGCGACTGCGTCGGCCAGTGGTGGTGTGGCGTCCGCTCCGGCGGCGAGATGGCGGATCACCCTGGCGGTCAACCGGTGCACCGCCACGGCCACGCGGTCCCGACCGCGCTCGTCCTCCGCCACACCGCCGAGCGTGACGAGTGACGCCGCGGCGAGCAGGTTTAGCGCCCGCCCCACCCCGCCGGCCAGCCCCAGCGCGTCCGCCCCGGCGACGAGCAGCTCCCGACTGATGCCGTCCGGCGACAACAGAGCCAGCACCGTCAACAGGCGTACCGCGTCCCCGCTCGGATCGTCCGCGACCAGACCCGCCACGCTCAGTTGGGTAGCCTTGAGCACGCCGGGGTGGTCGGTGCCCGCCTGTCGACGCAGGGTCGCGTCGAGGTCCTGCCCGTACAGGGCATCCAGGTAGCGGCGATACGACAGCCTGTTGCGCACGATGTACGCGGCGGCCTGCGCCAGCCCCAACGGCAACCAGCCCAACTGCTCGCCGACCTCGCCGGCATCCGGGCCGTCAGCCAGCCCGGTCGCCTCCCGCAGGAACCGTCGCCCCTGCTCGGGGCTGAACAGGCCCACCGGGACGACGGCGACGCCGGGCATGGCCGCGAACTCCTGCCGATTGCTGGTGATCAGCACGGTCGCGCCGCCCGGGCCGGGTAGGAACGGCGTCACCTCGTCCGGGTCGTCCACGTTGTCGAACACCACCAACCGCCGGGCCCGACCGCTCTCGCCGAGCCACCGGCTCACCGCCGTCGCCAGCTCGTGCGGCGTCTGGTCGGCCCCGGTCCGAAGCCCGACATGCCCGGCCAGGAGGGCCAGTTCGGCAGTAGGGCCACCTTCGGCATTGAGCCACGCCACCAGGTCGTAGCCATCCTCCACGCACTGCCGCGCGTACCCGGCGGCCAACTGCGACTTGCCCACCCCGCGCTGCCCGGCAAGCGCCACCAGGGCGGCGCGGCCCCGGCTCTTCAGCGCCCGCCGCAACGCCTTGACTTCGGCCGGCCGGTCCTGGAAGTGCCACGCCACACGGGGTACCGCGCCGAAAACCCGCGACGAACCGGAGTTGCCCTTGTTCGACGTCTTGCCGAGTCGCAGCGCTGCGAGCAGGGGCGGCACGAACATCGTCGCCAGCGCGGCCAGCGCGCCGGAGACGACCGCCGCCGGCGTCTTCCCGTCGGCGACCAGCGACCAGCCAATCAGCGCCGCCGTCGCTCCGACCACCACGACCAGCAGCCCTCGCCGCAGCCACCGTCCCCATTGCACGGACACCACCGCACCGTACCCACTGTCATCAACCGGCAACAGGCGGGATCTGGTGAGGTCGTCAGGCTCCCACGACGGTCACGCTGTGCGCCCCGTATGCCTCGACGTTGCCGTTCGTTCTCGTCACCACGATGACGGGCTCACCATCGTGGAGGGCGTACCGGCGTCGTTCTTCCGGATCGGGCATCCGCGCCTGCACCTGGTCGCCCTTGCTCACGGTGACGGTGGTGCGCTCCCGCTCGCCCAGGACGAATGTTCCTCGGCTCTGTACGACCACGATCAGGCCCTCGCTTCGCAGTCGCTGGAGTGCGCGGCGGACTGTGAGTCGGCTGAGCGCTTGTAGTTGCTGATGGAGGAGCGACATTGCGTGGGCACGTCAAATACGACCAGTACGTGATCGCGGCGGCGCTGACCTTCGCCCGACGACATCGGCCGGTGTGGTAGTGGGCCAGGTGGCGCAGGGTCTGCCGCTGTGGCTGCGAGGTGTGGGACGAGATGGGGCGGCAGCACAAGGAGAAGCACCTTCGGCCGCCCACCAGCCCACGCGTCGCTCGCCGCTCGATCTGACCGACCCGGCCGGCCTGCCGTACGATCTGGCGCGCGTCGGGCCGACCGGGCGGCGCGCGATCGTCGGGAGGGACGCGATGAGCACGCCGGGGACCAGGGGACGACCGTCGGGGCTGGTGATCGGCTCGCTGGTGGCGATCTCGTTCGGGACCGTCTTCGTCATGGTGAACAGCGGCGGCCTGCCCGCGCCCTGGCCGCTCGTGCTGCGGATCGCCGGCCTGCTGGTGGCCGCGCTGCTCCTGGTCGGTCTGTTCCGGGTCGCGCAGGCCCCGCCCGGCGCGCAGGGACCGGAGGCGGCGGGGTTCATGGACCGCCGCTACTGGATCGTGGTGGCGTTGGAGGCGGTCGCGCTCTTCGGCGGCCTCGCCGTGATCAACAACGTGTTCGACCGGCCTGCCGTGTCGGTCGCCTGGGTCGCGGTGGTGGTGGGCGTGCACTTCTTCGGCCTGGCGGCGGTGTGGCGGATGCCGCGCTACCACTGGCTCGGCGCGGTGATGACCGCACTCGGTGTGGCCGGCTTCGTCACCCACGCGCTCGGCGGTGACGCGGCGGCGGTGGCCCTGATCTCCGGCGTGGGCTGCGGCGCCGCCCTCTTCGCCACCGTCGCCCTCGCCCTGCGCGACACCACCTCGCGCACGAGTTGACCAAGGAGTTCGCGTCGCGAACCGGGCGGATGCCGACGCAAACTCCTTGATCAACGAGAGTGGAGCAGGCGGGCGGCGCGGGTCAGCAGGTACTCCTGTTCGGGGCGGCTGGTGGTTCTCGCGGCGGCGGCGCGGTAGTGGGTTGCGGCGGCGTCGTGGTTGCCGGCCATCTCGTGCAGGTGGGCGCGGGCCGCGTCGAGCCGGTGTGAGTCGGCCAACCGGGGGTCGGTGGCCACGGCTGCGAGCTTGTCCAGGCCGGCGGTCGGGCCGTGCACCATGGCGGTCGCCACCGCGCGGTTCAACGCCACCACCGGGCTGCCGGTGAGCCGCTCCAACACCCCGTACAGCGCGAGGATCTGCGGCCAGTCGGTGGCCGCCGCGCTCTGCGCCTCGTCGTGCAGCGCGGCGACGGCGGCCTGGAGCTGGTACGGCCCCACCGGCCCCCGGGTCATCGCGTCGGTGACCAGCGCGGTGCCCTCGGCGATGGCGGCGGCGTCCCAGCGGGACCGGTCCTGCTCGGCCAGCGGGATCAGCTCCCCGGACGGGCCGCTCCGGGCGGCGGCGCGGGCGTCGGTGAGCAGCATCAGGGCGAGCAGCCCGGCCACCTCGCTGTCGCCGGGCAGCAGCCGGTGCATCTCCCGGGCCAGCCGGATCGCCTCCTCGCAGAGGTCGACCCGCCGAAGGTCGTCGCCGAGGCTCGCGGTGTGCCCCTCGGTGAAGATCAGGTAGAGCACGTGCAGCACGGCGGCGAGGCGGGCCTGCCGATCGGCCGGCTCGGGCAGCCGGAACGGCAACCCGGAGTCGCGGATGCGCTGCTTGGCCCGGCTGATCCGCTGCGCCATGGTGGCCTCTGGCACCAGGAACGCGCGGGCGATCTCGGCGGTGCTCAGCCCACCGACCGCCCGTAGCGTCAGCGCGATCGCCGACGGGGTGGTCAGCGACGGGTGGCAGCAGAGGAAGAGCAGCACCAGCGTGTCGTCCCGGTCGCCGGTCACCGGTTCGTCGGCGGCCGGTGCGGTCCGCCGGTCGTCGCCGGCGCGCCGGGCCGCGCGGTCCTCCCGGTCCCGTCGGGCCGTCTCGGCCCGCACCAGCTCGATCATCCGCCGGTACGCGACCTGCGTGAGCCAGCCACGCGGATGGTCCGGCAGCCCGTCGACCGGCCACTGCCGGCTGGCCGCGAGCAGCGCCTCCTGCACCGCGTCCTCGGCGGTGGCGAAGTCACCGAAGCGGCGGGCGAGCACGCCGAGGACCCGCGGCGCCAGTTCGCGCAGCAGGTCCTCGACGGTGTGGTCGGCCAGGGTCACATCTCCTGCGGCGGGCCGGACATCACCGGGTGCACCTCGATCGGCATGCGCAGCGGCCGGCCGCCGGGGCCGGGCGCGGTGGAGATGAACGCGGCGATCTCGACCGCCCGCTGCGGCGTCTCGCAGTCGACGATCCAGAAGCCGGCCAGGAACTCCTTGGTCTCCGCGAACGGCCCCTCGGTGACCACCGGCGCGCCGTCGGCGCCGGCCCGCACGATCCGGGCCTGCTGCGGGCCGCCCAGCCCCTCGCCCTGCACGAACTCGCCGTCGGCCATGAGCTTCGCGTTGACCTCGCCCATGAAGTCGAGGTGCGCCCGGAACTCCTCCGGCGTCCAGGTGTCCACCGGCGGGATGTCGGTCCCGGCGGCGCTGAACTGCATCAGCAACATGTACTTCACGATTCGCTCCTCACGCCGAGCACCGATTGTCGGTGCTTCCACCCTGCGGTAGAAGCCGCCACCCCGCGTCTCGACATCCGCCGGTGAGGATTTCAGGAAAGTCCGGTGACCTCCAGCAGCAGCGCCTGCTCCGGGTGCAGGGCGGGCAGTTGCAGACCGACCGCCCCGAGCACCGACCCGGGCAGCGTCACCCCGGCGCCGGACGTCAGCCAACCCGGCGGGGCCAGCTCCAACAGCGCCGGCTCCGGCACCCCGGCCGGCGGGCGCACCAGATAGCGCCGCGTCGGGTCCAGCCCCGGCAGCCGCACCGCGCCGGGCACCTGGGCGACGGAGGTGGCGACGCGGCTGACCGCGTACACCGCCCGGGAGCGGTCGTGGGCGACCACGCCGTGGGCCTGCACGGCCGGGTCCGGGTGGTCGACCCGGACCACCCGCCCGCCGTGCAGCAGCGGGCGCAGCCGCTTGTGCAGTGCCACCCAGGCGGCCAGTTCGGCCCGCGTGGACGCGTCGATCGCGGCGATGTCCCACTCGATTCCGTGGTGGCCGAAGAGCGCGGTGACCGCCCGGAAGCCCAGGTCGTGCACGCGGTGCGTGGTGTGCGAGCGCTCCGGCCCGATGTGCGTGCCGATCAGCTCCGGCGGGAGCAGCAGCCCGGTCCAGCGTTGGATGGAGAGTCGTTCCAGCGCGTCGTTGCAGTCGCTGGCCCAGACCCGGTCGGTGTGGCGCAGGATTTCCAGGTCGACCCGGGCGCCGCCGGACGAGCAGCTCTCGATCTCCAGGCCGGGGTGCCGGGCGCGCAGCTCGTCCAGCAGGCGGTAGACGGCCACGGTCTGCCCGTGCACGCCGGGCCGGCCGCCGTGCCCGGCCTCGGTGAGGTCACGGTTGTGGTCCCACTTGAGGTACGCGATGCCGTCGTGCTCCCGCAGCACTGTGTCGAGCCGGTCGCGCAGGTACGCGTACGCGTCCGGGTGGGCCAGGTCGAGCACCTGCTGGTGCCGCCATGCCGGGGGCAGCCGGCCCGGTGTCTGGAGCACCCAGTCGGGGTGGGCGCGGAACAGGTCGGAGTCAGGGTTGACCATCTCCGGTTCGACCCAGAGCCCGAACTGCATGCCGTGCCCGCGTACGTGGTCGATGAGGGGTTGCAGCCCGTCCGGCCAGACCTGCTCGTCGACCCACCAGTCGCCGAGCCCGGCCAGGTCGTGCCGCCGGCCGCGGAACCAGCCGTCGTCGAGCACGAAGCGTTCCACGCCCACCTCGGCGGCCCGGTCGGCGAGCGCCCGCAGCCGGTCCAGGTCGTGGTCGAAGTAGACCGCCTCCCACACGTTCAGCGTCACCGGGCGCGGCGTGCGCGGATGACCCGGCCGGGCCCGCAGGTGGGTGTGCAGCACGTGGCTGAGCCCGTCCAGCCCGTCCGCCGACCGGACCGCGTACAGCAGCGGCGTGGCGTACTCCTCGCCGGGGCCGAGCACGATCTCGCCGGGCGCGAGCAGTTCACCGCCGCCGAGTGTGGCCTCGCCGGTGGGTCGGCGCTCGGCCACCGTGACGTGGTCGCCGCTCCACGCGGTGTGCACCGCCCACACCTCGCCGTGCCCGAAGCCGAATCCGGGGACGCCGGCGACCAGCAGCAACGTGGCGTCGTGCCCGGTGCGGCCGTGCCGCCCCTCGCGGACCCAGGCGCCCATCGGCCACGGGTGCCGCTGCGGCTCGCGTTCCCGGCACCAGCGCCCGGTCAGGTCGAGCAGCTCGGTGGCGACCGCCGGCACCGGCAGCACGGGGGTCAGCTCGCGCAGCTCGTAGCGGCCGTCGCCGTCGTTGCGCAGCCGGTGCCGCAGCGTCAGCAACCCCGCCGGGTCCAGCGTGATCTCGATCGACAGGCTCAATCCCGCGCCCGGGTCCGCTGCCCGCACCACCACCAGCCCGCGGGAAAGCACGGGCCCCCGGTTAACGCCTGGCGCAGGTGAGGGGGCCCCTCCTAACCGTTCCTGCCCGGCGGCGGGGGGCGCCGGTGGGGCGGGCTCGTCGTGCACGTCGAGCCCGGTCAGGCGGAACGCCGTCGACCAGTCCCGGCCGTCGCGGTGACCGGCCAGGCCGGGTCGGCCACCCCAGCCGGCGCTCGCCTCGGGGAGCAACGACAGCACGGTCGGCGCGTCGAAGCTGCTCGGCACCACCGGCGGCACGGTGACGTCGACGAGGGCGGGCAACTCCTCGGTGGACAGCGGCCCGAGGTCGGCGCCCCAGTGCACGACCCGGGGCAGCCCCGGGCCGCGCGCGTCGAGCACCAGGCTGGTGTCCGCGCGGCGCAGGTGGACGATCGTCATCCCTTGGAGGCTCCCAGCGTCAGGCCCCGGACGAACTGCTTCTGGAGCAGGAAGAAGATCACCAGGGTGGGGATCGCGACCAGCACCGAGCCGGCCGAGACGAGGTTGTTGTCGGTGAAGAACTGGCCGCGCAGGTTGTTCAGTGAGCTGGTCACCGGGAACTTGTCGCCGGTACGCATCAGCACCGTCGCCCAGAAGAACTCGTTGTAGATCCAGGTCACCTCCAGCGTGGCCAACGCGGCCAGGGCCGGTCGGCACAGCGGCAGGGTCACCTGCCAGTACTGCCGCCACACGCTTGCTCCGTCGACCATCGCGGCCTCGTACAGCTCGTGCGGCAGCGCCTTCATGTAGTTGCTCAGCACGAAGACGCAGAAGCCGCACTGGAACGCGACGTTGACCAGGATCAGCCCCCAGTAGCTGTCGTAGAGCAGCTCCGAGTCGCTCATCCAGGCCGGCAGCGGGATCTGGGTGAACATCCGGAACAGCGGGATCAGCAGGGACTGCTGCGGCAGCAGGTTCGCGGCGGTGAACAGGCCCAGCAACGCGATGTTGAGCTTCCAACTGAACCGGGCGATCACGAACGCCACACAGGAGGCGAGGAAGAGCGTGAGCAGCACCGCCGGCACGGTGATGTAGAGCGAGTTGAGGAAGTGCTTGCCGAACTCGGCGGTCCGCCACGCGGTGACGTAGTTGTCGATCGTCCAGCCGCCGAACGAGACGTAGCCGTGCACGGCGGTGTACTGGTACGAGCGGAACGAGGTGAGCACCGCCCAGAACAGCGGGAACAGCCAGCCGACGGCGATCGTACCCAGGAAGAGGTGCAGCACCACCCGGGCCGGCCGCAGCGGCCGGCGGCGGCCCGGGGAGACGGCGGTGGTCATCGCTTGTCCTCCCGCATGACGGTCCAGAGGTAGACGGTGATGAAGATCAGGGAGACGGCCAGCATGATGGTGGCCAGCGCGGAGCCGAAGCCGATCCGGCTCGCCTCGCCGACCACGTTCTGGGTGACCAGCGCCGAGATCAGCTCCAGCCCGTTGCGGCCCTTGTTGATGACCCAGACCAGGTCGAACGCGCGCAGCGACTCGATCACGGTGACCACCAGCACGATGATGTTGATCGGGCGCATCACCGGGAAGACGACCCGGAAGAACGTGCTGGTCTCCGAGGAACCGTCCACGGCGGCGGCCTCCCGTAACGACGGGTCGACGCCCTTGAGGCCGGCCAGGTAGAGCAGCATGATGTAGCCGACGTGCCGCCAGCCGGCGGCGACCAGCACCGCCCAGATGTTCACGTTCGGGTCGCCGTACCAGTCGGTGTCGCCGCCGAACACGCCGTTGAGCAGGCCCTGGTCCCGGCTGTAGATGAGCTGCCAGATGAAGCCGACGAGCGCCAGCGAGAGCACCACCGGCAGGTAGAGCGCGGTCTGGTAGAACCGGCTGCCCCGCAGCTCCTTGTCGAGCAGCACGGCGAGGAACATCCCGATCGGGGTGGCCACCACGAAGAGCGCGGCCAGCCAGAGCAGGTTGTTCTGCACCGCGGGGACGAACGGCGGGTAGTTGTTCACCACGTCGTCGTAGTTCTTCAGCCCGACCCAGTCGATCTCGCCGAGCGGGCCGATGCCGTCCCAGTCCGTGCCGGAGAGCAGCACGGTCGCCGCCGCCGGCAGCCAGACCAGGGCGAGGACGAGCAGCAGGGGCACCAGCACCATCAGCGTGATCACCACGCGGTCGGTGCCGGACAGGAGCCGTAGCCGGCGGCCGCGACCACCGGTGGTGGTGGTCGCGGCCGGCGGCGGCACGGCGCGATCCGCTTGGATCAGGGGCAGGTCGGACATGGTGTCCTTCCCCCTTCCGCCGTCAGCTTGTGAAGATCGACTTCTTCTGGTTCTCGACGCTGGTGAGCATCCCGCTGATGTCCTTCGGGTTCTTGATGAACTGCTGGAGGGCCGGGATCATCACGGTGGAGGCGAAGTCCGGTCGGGTGTCCCGGTCCAGGAACTGCGCGATCTCGGTGGCGGAGCCGACCAGTTCGGCGGCCTTCTTCTGGAGCGCGGTGTAGCCGGCGGTGTCCGCGCCGCTGTTCGCGACCAGCGTGCTCGGGTCGTTCTTGACCGTGATGTTCGCGGCGTCCTTCGAGCCCAGGTACGTCAGCAGCTTGGTGGCGGCGTCCTTGGACTTCGGCTTGCGGGCCATCATGTACCCGTCGATCGGCGCGTCCAGGGCCTTCGCACCGATCGTGGAGTCGACCTCCGGGAACGTGAAGAAGTCGAGGTCCTCCAGGTCGGCGCCGCTGAACTGCTGGCCGACGAAGAGGCCGAGCAGGTACATGCCGCTCTTCTTCTGCTGCAACGACTGGGCGGCCTCCTGCCAGGTGCGGCCCAGCGCGTCCGGCTGGTGCAGGGGGAGCAGCCCGGCCCAGGTGTCGAAGACCTTCTTCACCTTGTCGGACGTCCACGCCTCCTTGCCGGCCATCAGGTCGACGTGGAACTGGTAGCCGTTGATCCGCAGGTTGAGGATGTCGAACGTGCCCATCGCCGGCCAGCCGTCCTTGTCGGCGAAGGCGATCGGGGTCAGGCCGTCCTTCTTCATCTGCGCGCCGAGCGCGGTGAGCTGGTCCAGCGTGGTGGGCACCTGGTAGCCGCGCTGCTGCCAGACCGACTTGCGGTAGAAGACCGCCCACGGGTAGTACGACGCCGGCACGAAGTACTGCTTGCCGTCGTCGCCGGTGGACGCCTTCTTGAACGCGTCGGAGTAGCCGTCGAGCTTGCCCCACACGTCGCTGAGGTCACCGGCCAGGCCCTTGGCCGCGAAGAACCGCATCCGGTAGCCGGCGAACCAGGTGAACACGTCGTCCGGTTTGCCCTGGAGATAGTTGTTGATGTTCTCCTGGAACGTGTTGTGGTCGACCGTGTTGACGTTGACGGTCACCCCGGACGATGTCTTGAAGCCGTCCGCCACCTTGGCGACGACGTCCTTGGGTTTCGGGTCCGACTGGTTCGAGCCGAGCGTGACGCTCTTCGCGTCGCCGCCGGAGTCGGAGTCGCCGCAGCCGGCGAGCGCGCCGGTGCCGAGCAACGCGCCCGCGCCGGCCGCGCCGGCCAGCAGCGAGCGCCGGCGCAGGCCGGCGACGGACGGGGGGACGAGCCGGGCGAGGTACTCGGCCTGTGAGCGGGGACGGGACATGGTGCCTCCTGCGGGGACGAGGTGGCTACGAGATCCACCGAGAATCCACACGTCCGAACAGAAATAGCCGGTGGCGGTTGAAGCTACCCGTTGGTTCAGCGCTGTCAAGAGGGCGAAAGGGCAGCGACAACCGTGCTGTGGCAGCGAAAAGAAGTGGTAAACGTTGTAACTACTGTCGATGTTGGAAAGTGTTGACTTGGCTGTCGTTCGCGGGCACCCTCAGCTCTCATGCGGAACTGGCACGGCGAGGGCATCTGGTACGGCGCCGACTACAACCCGGAGCAGTGGCCGGAGGACGTGTGGCCCGAGGACGTCGCGCTGATGCGCCGCGCCGGGGTCAACCTGGTCTCGGTCGGCATCTTCTCCTGGGCCCTGCTGGAGCCGGCCCCCGGCCGGTACGAGTTCGGCTGGCTCGACCGCGCGCTCGACCTGCTGCACGACGGCGGCATCCGCGTCGACCTGGCCACCGCCACCGCCAGCCCGCCGCCGTGGCTGGCCCACCGGCACCCGGAGACACTGCCCCGCCGCGCCGACGGCGCCGTGCTGTGGCCCGGCGGTCGGCAGGCGTACTGCCCCAGCTCGCCGATCTTCCGGGACCGCTCGCTCGCTCTGGTCGAGGCGGTCGCGACGCGGTACGCCGCCCACCCGGCGGTCGTGCTCTGGCACGTCTCCAACGAGCTGGGCTGCCACAACGTGCACTGCTACTGCGACGTCAGCGCCGAGGCGTACCGCCGCTGGCTGCGCGAGCGCTACGGCGACCTGGACGCGCTCAACGCCGCCTGGGGCACCGCGTTCTGGAGCCAGCGCTACCACGACTGGGCCGAGGTGAACCCGCCGCGCGCCGCGCCGACGTTCGCCAACCCGACCCAGCAGCTCGACTTCCTGCGCTTCTCCTCCGACGAGCAGCGCGCCCAGCTCCGCGCCGAACGGGAACTGCTCGACCGGCTCGTCACCCAACCGGTCACCACCAACTTCATGATCGGCACCGGCATCAAGTACCTGGACTACCACTCCTGGGCGGCCGACGTGGACGTGGTCGCCAACGACCACTACCTCACCGCCGCCGACCCGCAGCCGCAGGTGAACCTCGCGCTCGCCGCCGACCAGACGCGCGGCGTGGCCGGCGGCGCGCCCTGGCTGCTCATGGAGCACTCCACAAGCGCGGTCAACTGGCAGCCCCGCAACGTGGCCAAGACACCCGGCCAACTGCGCCGCAACAGCCTGGCGCACGTGGCGCGCGGCGCCGACGGGGTGCTCTTCTTCCAGTGGCGGGCGTCCCGGGCCGGCGCGGAGAAGTTCCACTCCGCGCTGGTGCCGCACGCCGGCCCGGAGACCAAGGTGTTCCGCGAGGTCAGCCGGCTCGGCGCCGACCTGCGCGCGCTGGCCGAGGTACGCGGCAGCCGGGTCGACGCCGACGTCGCCGTGCTGTTCGACTACGAGGCGTGGTGGGGCGCGGAACTCGACTCCCACCCCAGCGTCGACGTCACCTACCCCGACCGGTTGACCGCGCTGCACGCCGCGCTCTGGCGGGCCGGCGTCACCGCCGACGTGGTGCACCCGTCGACGGACCTGTCCCGCTACCGGCTGATCCTGGTGCCCACGCTCTACCTGACCCGCGACGCGGACACCGCCGCGCTGCGCCGCTTCGTCGACGCCGGCGGCACCGCGCTGATCACCTACTTCAGCGGCATCGTCGACGAGCACGACCACATCCGCCTGGGCGGCTACCCGGGCGCGTTCCGGGACCTGCTCGGCGTACGCGTGGAGGAGTTCTTCCCGCTGCGCGCCGGCGAGACGGTCCGCCTCGACGACGGCGCCCACGCCGACGTGTGGACCGAGTGGCTGCACGCCGAGGGCGCCGAGGTGCTCGCCGCGTACGCCGACGGGCCCCTGCCCGGCGTGCCGGCGCTGACCCGCAACGCGGTCGGCGCGGGCGCCGCCTGGTATGTCGGCACCCGGCTCGACGACGCGGCGACCGACCGGCTGGTGGCCCGACTGCTCACCGAGGCCGGCGTGCACCCGCCGGTGCCCGCGCCGGTCGGCGTGGAGGTGGTCCGGCGTCGCTCGGCGGAGCGGAGCTGGCTGTTCGTGGTCAACCACACCGACGACGCGGCCCGGCTGCCGGTCACCGGCGTCGAACTGCTCACCGGCGAACGGTGCGACGGCGACCTGGTGGTGCCGGCGGGGGAGGTGGCGGTGGTCCGCGAGGAACCGGTCTGATGCTCGCCCAGCAACGGCAGAGCGCCATCCTGGAGCTGATCCGCCAGCGCGGCGGCGTCCGGGTCAGCCACCTGGTCGACCGGTTCGGCGTGTCGGACATGACCATCCGGCGTGACCTGGAGGTGCTGGCCGAGCGCGGGCTGATCGACAAGGTGCACGGCGGCGCGACGCTGGCCGGGCCCGGCTCCACCGAGGAACCCGGCTTCGCCGCCAAGTCGGTGCGGCAGCGGGCCGAGAAGCAGGCGATCGTCGAGCGGGCCGCCGGGCTGGTCGAGCCGGGCATGGCGGTGGCGCTCTCCGCCGGCACCACCACCGCCGCGTTGGCCGCCCGGCTCGCCGGGGTACGCGGGCTGACCGTGGTCACCAACTCGATCCCGGTCGCCGACGCGCTCTACCAGAACCCTCGCGCCGACCAGAGCGTGGTGCTCACCGGCGGCATCCGTACCCCGTCGGACGCGTTGACCGGCCCGGTCGCCGAGGCGGCGATCGCCGCGCTCAACGTGGACCTGCTCTTCCTCGGCGTGCACGGGATGAGCCGGCGTACCGGCTTCACCACCCCCAACCTGCTGGAGGCTGCGGTGAACCGGCGGTTGATCGGCGCTGCCCGCCGGCTGGTCGTGCTCGCCGACCACACCAAGTGGGAGACGATCGGCATCGCCACCATCGCGCCGCTGGACGAGGCCGACGTGCTGATCACCGACGAGGGCCTGCCCGCGGCGGCCCGCCGGGAACTCGGCGAGCAGGTGGGCGAACTGATCGTCACGCCGGTGGCCTGACCTTTCAGGCATTTCCCAGCCATTGCGGTTAGGGTGCCCTGCACGGCCCGCGGGCTCCACGGTGGAGCCCGCGGATGGCGGAGGCGGAGTGGCGATGGTCTTCAAGAAGATGTTGAGCGCGTTCGGCGTGGGCGGCCCCAGCGTCGACACCGTGCTGACCAACCCGAACACCCGGCCCGGGCTGGCCCTGGACGGGCACGTCAACCTGGTCGGCGGCGACGCGCCGGCGCGCATCGAGCGGATCACCGTCGGCCTGGTCACCCGGGTCGAGATCGAGGGCGGCGACACCGAGTACGCCGGCGTCATGGAGTTCCACCGGATGCCGGTCAGCGACGCGTTCGAGCTGGCGCCGAAGCAGCAGCTCGCCATCCCGTTCCAGATGCCGGTGCCGTGGGAGACCCCGGTCACCGACGTCTTCGGGCAGCGGCTGCACGGCATGACCATGGGTCTGCGTACCGAGCTGGCGGTGGCGCGGGCGGTCGACAAGTCCGACCTGGACCAGGTGTCGGTGCACCCGCTGCCGGTCCACGAGCGGATCCTCGACGCGTTCCAGGCGCTGGGTTTCCGGTTCAAGCACGCGGACCTGGAGCGTGGCCACATCTACGGCGTGCCGCAGACGCTGCCGTTCTACCAGGAGATCGAGTTCTACGCCGCGCCGCAGTACGCGCAGACGGTCACCGAGGTCGAGCTGACGTTCGTGACCAGCCAGCAGGGCGTCGAGGTGATCCTGGAGTGCGACAAGCGCGGCGGCTTCCTCAGCGCCGGGCACGACGTCTACGGGCGGTACTCCGTCCCGCACAGCGACGCCTCGCGTACCGACTGGCCGCAGGTGGTCGACGGGTGGCTGCGGGAGACCACGTCCCGGTACGGCGGCCTGCGCGCCCAGGGCTTCGGCGCCCCGCAGGGCCACTACGGCGCCCCCGGTCACTACGGTCCGCAGGGCCACCACGGTCGTCGTGGCGGCGGCATGGGCGGCATGGTGGCGGGCGCGGCGCTGGGCGTCGCCGGCGGCCTGGTGGCCGGCGAGATGCTGGAGGACGCCTTCGAGGGCGACGACGGCGGGGACTTCGGCGAGGAGTGACGGCACGCGACGACGCCCCCGGGACGGATCCCGGGGGCGTCGCCGGTCACGCGGCGCGGGTCACCGCCGGCCGCGACGCTCCCTGCCGGAGCGGCGCGCGCTGCCCGCCTTCGACAGACCACGGCTGATCAGGTACGCGCCGGTCAGCGCGGTCAGGTACCACCAGGCCTGGTTCGGGTTGTTGATGTTCAGGCCGTTGGCGGTGGTGCCCTTCCAGAACGCGGCGATCACGACGACCGCGGCGGCTGCGGCGTACACCCAGAACTCGGTGGTGAGGAACGCCTGCTTCGTCTCGGTGCCGGGGGCGGGCATCTCCTCCCGGTGGCCGTCGTGCATCGACGGCATCGGACGGGTCGGCGACTCCATCATGCTCGACCGGTTCTGGACGTCCGACATCGGCCGGTTCATCGGCCTGGTGGATGCGGCCTGCGTGCTCATCTGGTCCTCCTCAGGATTTGATGAGTCGTACGGCACCCCGCGCCCCGCTGCCGCAGTTCGGCCACGGCACGGTTCGCACACTGTGGCGGGGGCACCCTCCGACTACCCGCCCCCCGAGACAAGCTAACCGGCGGGTGCCGACGGTGTGCCGGCCGCGTCCCGAACCGGACATCCGGCGCTCCGGGGTGCCAAACCGACGCTGCCTCCCGGCCGGTTTCAGCCTCCCGACCCCGGGCACGCAGCACGGATACCCACACCACGAGCTGCGAGGTGGTTGACGTGCGTGAGGACGACATCCGGCAGGACGCCGCCCGGCAGGCCGAACAGCGGGTCGCCGGCGGCGTGTACGGCGAGGGCGCCCTGGACGAGGTCACCGTGCCGCCGACCGACGAACAGCGGGTGATCCAGGAGTCGGATCCGGACGACCCGGCGCACGTGGCGATCGACCCGGACGTGCTGCGCGACGGCGGGCCGACCCGCGGCCAGGGCGCGGTCACCACGACCGGCGGCACGGCCGGCCCGGCCAGCGTGCGCCGAGTGGCCCGGCAGCCGGAGCGGCATCCGGGCAAGGTGGCGCCGACCACCACCGGGGACGCCACCACCGGCGGGCTGAGCACCCCGGCCGGTGGATCGACGAGTGACGCCTCGGCCCCCGGCGCCCAGGTCGCCAACGTCACCGACGAGGGTGCCAACCCCGGCTGAGCGTCTGCTTGAGAGGGGGCCCCTTCTCTACCGGAAGCGTTAAGAAGGGGCCCCTCCTTACGTCCGGAGGATGGTGAGGCGCTGGGTGGCGCGCGTTAGCGCGACGTAGAGGTCGCTGTGGCCTCGGGGGGACTCGGCGACGATCCGGTCCGGGTCCACCACCAGCACCGAGTCGAACTCCAGGCCCTTGGCCTGCTCGGTGGTGAGCACCACCACCCGGTTCGCCAGCTCCGGCTGCTCACCGACCGCCGCCTCGGGCAGCGCCGCGACCACGGCGGCGCCCAGGTCGGCCACCCGCCCGGTCGGCACGATCACGCCGAGCCGCCCGTCACCCAGGGACGCGGCCTCCCGGGCGGTCACCTCGACCAGCTCGACGGCGAGCCGGTCCGCCGGAACGGTCCGGTCGCACGGCGGTACGCCGGTGGCGCGTACCGAGCGGGGTGGGCGCAGCGACGGATCGATCTCGGCGAGCACGTCGGCGGCGACCGCCATGATCTCGGCCGGGGTGCGGTAGCTGACGGTCAGCTCCGCCAGCCGCCACCGGTCCGCCACGTACGGGCTCAGCGCCTCGCCCCAGGACGGCGTGCCGGCCAGCGCGCCGGTCTGCGCCACGTCCCCGACGATGGTCATCGACCGGCTCGGGCAGCGGCGCATCAGCAGCCGCCAGGCCATCGGCGACAGCTCCTGCGCCTCGTCCACGATGACGTGCCCGAACGCCCAGGTGCGGTCCGCGGCGGCGCGCTGGGCGGTGGTGAGCCGGTCGGACTCCTCCTGCCGTTCGGAGAGCCGGGCGGCGTCGATCAGGTCGGTCACGCCGAGGATCTCACCACCGTCGGCCTCGTCCTCCACGTCGATCGAGCGGGAGCCCCGCCAGATCTCCAGCACGCCCTCGGCGTACTCGCGTTCCATCGCGCGGATCCGGTCCCGGCGGGCGGCGGCAGCGCGTTCGTCCTCGCCGAGCAGTTCGGCGGCCTCGTCGAGCAGCGGCACGTCGGCCGGTGTCCAGCCGCCGGGCTCGCGGTGCAGCGCGGCCCGCTCGGCGTCGGTGAGCATCGGCGCGGCGGTGGCGATCCGCTCCGGCGAGGCGAACAGGTCGGCGAGCAGCCGCTGCGGGGTGAGCACCGGCCACAGCTCGTCGAGCGCGGCCACGATCTCCGGCTCCTCGCGCAGCTCGCGGCGGATCTCCGCCCGGTCCGCCTCGGAGAGCAGGTTCTCCCCGCCGAGCGGGTCGGCGCCGATGCGCTCGGCCACCTGGTCGGCGAGCGCGTGCACGATCTCCACGTCGAACAGCGCGCGGGCCAGGTTGTGCGGCCGGCCGGTGCGCCGGACCCGGTCGCGGGCCTGGCGGACCGTCTCCGGGTCGAGCGTGAGCACCTCCCGCTGCGGCAGCTCGACGGTGATCGGCTCGGCCGGCACCCACTGCCGGTCCCGGACCGCGCCGGCGAGCACCTCGGCCAGCACCGCGCGGCCCTTCAGCGCCGCGGTGGTGGCCGGCTCGGTGCGCCGGGCGTGCACGCCCGGGAACAGGTCGGCCTGGGTGCGCAACAGCACGCCGGTCTCGGCCAGCGCCGGCAGCACCTGGGAGATGTAGCGCAGGAACGTGGCGTTCGGGCCGACCAGCAGCACGCCCCGGGTGGAGAGCTGCTGGCGGTGGGTGTAGAGCAGGTACGCGGCCCGGTGCAACGCCACCGCGGTCTTGCCGGTGCCGGGCCCGCCCTGCACCACCATCACGCCGGGCAGGTCGGCGCGGATGATGCGGTCCTGCTCGACCTGGATCGTCTCGACGATGTCGCGCATCCGGCCGGTGCGTCCGGCGTTGAGCGCGGCGAGCAGCGACGCCTCGCCGGTGACCTCCTCGTGCGCGGTGGGGGAGGCGGCGGTGATGTCCAGCACCTCGTCGTTGAGGCCGGTGACCTTCCGGTCGCGGGTGCGCAGGTGCCGACGGCGGCGTACGCCCTGCGGGTTGGCGGCGGTGGCCAGGTAGAACGGGCGGGCGGCCGGGGCACGCCAGTCCATCAGCAGCGGGTCGTACTCGCCCGAGGTGTCGAAGATGCCGATCCGGCCGATGTAGCGGGCGGCGCCGTCGTCACCGTCGAGGCGGCCGAAGCAGAGGCCGGACTCGACGGCGGAGTACTGCTCGACCTGGTCGGCGTACATCGCCACGGTGGAGTCGCGCTGCGAGCGGGCCTGCTGGGTGCCGCCGGTGTGGCGCAACTCCTCGTCGAGCCGGCGGGCGGCCTGCTCGCGCAGCCCGTCCAGCCGGTCGTAGAGCATCGAGACGTACTCCTGCTCGCGACCGATCTCGTCGTCGTCCTGGTGCAGCTCACCCGACACGTCGGAGTGCGTTGACAAGCGGGCTCCTCATTGACTAAAATTGCCGCAGGAATGGCATTCATAAGCCATTCCCTTTTTTGTGCCTGAACTGAGAAAGATAGCGCGTCGCCCGCCATTCGACCAAGCCCGGACACGGCTCGGGGCCCGGCCGGCGCACGCCGACCGGGCCCCGAGCCCGACGTTCGATCAGCCCTTCGCGGCCTGGTAGAGCCGCTCCGGCGTGACCAGACCGGCCACCACCCGGCCGTCGTCGGTGAGCAGCACGCTGAACAGCTTGCCGCTCAGCAGCCGCCCGCTGCCCCAGTCGCCGCTGACCTTCGGCAGGTCACCGAGCACCTTCGCCAGCATGTCGGCGTCCGGCGCGCCCGCGCCGGCCTTCGTGCCGCCGGCCTTCGCCGCGCCGTCGAGCCCGGCCGCGTCGCCGAGCGTGGCGACCACCACCGTGGTCCAGCCGGTGCCGACGGTACGCACGTCCGGCCGCTTAGCGTCCGCCGCGCCGGGCTTCCGGTCGGTGGCCGGGCCGGGACGCGCGTCGGCCGACTCCTCGGTGACCTTCACCCCGGGCGGCGGGTTGAACCGGAACTGGTCGGCGTCCGGGGTGCGGAAGTCGACCTGGGTGAACGCCACCTCGAACGCCGGCTCGTCCTGACCGTCGGCGAGCACCTCGAAGCGCAGCGGCACGTGCTCCTTCGCGTCCAGCGCGATGCGCACCTGGTGCACCAGCGACGCCTTGTCGCGCGGCGTGAGCACCAGCTCGTACGCGTCCCGCCCGGCCACGGTGGCGGACCGGCCGACGGTGACCGCGGTGGTCGGGTCGATCGCGGCCAGCGCCTGCTGGGCGGCGTCGGCCGGGGTGGCCGGCGCGGACGGCAGGTCCTTGCCGTCGGCCGGCAGCTTCCGGTGGACGGCGGTGTTCTCCCGGCTGTTCCAGGTCCAGACGTCGCGGCCGTTGCGCAGCACGTCCTGCTCGCCGAGCGTGTCGACCAGGGCGAGCCGCTGCCGGTCCTCGCCGCCGTACCAGACGCGCAGCGTGTGCGTGCCGGAGACCAGACCGGCGAGCTGGTTGCCGCTGGCCTGGCCGGCGAGCGCGGCGATCGGCGGCAGGCCCAGGTCGGCGCGCTGCACGACGGTGCCGGAGAGCCCGTCCAGGCGGGACGTCCGCAGGTCGTCGAGCAGTTGGGCGGCGCTGCGCGGTGGCAGGGCCGGGTCGGCGCCGGCGGCGAACGTGCCGACGGCGGCGCCGCCCCCGATCACGGCGACCCCCGCGGTCACCGGGACCAGCCAGCGCAGCACGGCGCGGTTCTTCATCACAGACATCAGTGTGCACCTCCTTGCGCTCCATGCTGCGGGATCCTCGCTGTGAGGACGCTGAGCCGATCCCCTACGGGTGACCCGGTGGTGGCACCCTGGACCGGTGCGGTTGCTGGTGGTGGAGGACGAGACGCGGCTCGCCGCGGCGTTGCGTCGGGGCCTGTCGGCGGAGGGTTTCGTGGTGGACGTGGCGGCCACCGGCCCGGCCGGGCTGGACGCGGCCCGGCACGGCGACTACGACGCGATGATCCTCGACGTGATGCTGCCCGGCCTCTCCGGCTACGAGGTGGTGCGCCGGTTGCGCGCCGAGCAGCGCTGGTTGCCGGTGCTGATGCTGTCCGCCAAGGACGGCGAGTACGACCAGGCCGACGGCCTGGACTGCGGCGCCGACGACTACCTCACCAAGCCCTTCTCGTACGTGGTGCTGCTGGCCCGGCTGCGGGCGCTGCTGCGCCGGGGCGCACCCCGACGGCCGGCCGTGCTCACGGTCGGTGACCTGCGGCTGGACCCGGCCCGGCGGCGGGTCACCCGGGCCGACGCCGAGGTGGCGCTGACCAGCCGCGAGTACGCGCTGCTCGACTACCTGATGCGCCGCCCCGGCGAGGTGGTGTCCAAGACCGAGCTGCTGGACCACGTCTGGGACGCCTCGGTGGACACCGCCCCGAACGCGGTGGAGGTCTATGTCGGCTACCTGCGCCGCAAGATCGGCCGGGAGCGGTTGGAGACGGTCCGTGGCGCCGGCTACCGGCTGGCCACGTGATCCGCCCCCTGCGCCGGCTCGGGCTGCGGGCCCGGCTGCTCGCGTTGGGCGTGCTCGGGCTGGCGCTCGGGTTCGCGCTCGGTGGCGCGCTGCTGCTCGGCGCGCTCGGCTGGACGCTGCAACGGTCGGTCGACGCGGAGGCGTTGCGGACCGCGGACGCGGTCGCGTTGCTCACCGCCGAGGACGCGCTGCCGGACCCGCTGCCGGTGGCCGGCGGCCAGTTGCGCGTGCAGGTGGTGGACGCGCAGGGCCGGATCCGGGCCGCCTCGATCGACGCGGACCGGTTGGTGCCGATGCTCGGCCCCGACGAGCTGCGGCCCGGGCAGCGGCAGCGGCTGGTGGTGGACGGGCAGCGGGTCGGCCTGTCCGGGCCGGTCCGGGTGGTGACGGTGCCGGCCGGCACCCCGGCCGAGCCGCGTACGGTGCTGGTGGCCAAGTCGCTGTCCGACGTGCGGCACAGCCTGCACGTGGTGCGCAACCTGCTGCTGGTCGGCTTCCCGCTGCTGGTGGCGGGCCTGGCGGTGGTGGCCTGGCGGGTGGTGGGCGCGACGCTGCGCCCGG
Organism: Micromonospora sp. NPDC049240; assembly: GCF_040647835.1. NCBI lineage: Bacteria > Bacillati > Actinomycetota > Actinomycetes > Micromonosporales > Micromonosporaceae > Micromonospora > Micromonospora sp. NPDC049240. The sequence continues at coordinate 137,199 of NZ_JBEZCX010000002.1, read as the reverse complement.
TGGAGGAGCTGCGCAGCGGCGCCGCCGAGATCACCGGGCGGGCCGGGACGGAGCGGTTGCCGGTGCCGGCCGGGCAGGACGAGATCCACCGGCTCGCGGTCACGCTCAACGACATGCTGGACCGGCTGGCCGCGTCCCGGGACCGGCAGCGGGCGTTCGTGGCCGACGCCGCGCACGAGCTGCGCAGCCCGCTGACGAACATGCGGACCGAGCTGGAGGTGGCCCGCCGGCTCGGGGACGGCACCGACTGGCCGGCGGTCGCGGACGACCTGCTCGCCGACACCGAGCGGCTGAGCCGCCTCGTCGACGACCTGCTGCTGCTGGCCCGCCTCGACGAGGACGACGCGCGCCCCGCGCGGCCGGCGGCGGTGGGTCCGGTGGAGCTGGGTGAGTTGCTGCGTGCGGTGGCGGCCCGCTACCCGTCGCCGCCGGTGCGGCTGGCGGTGCCGGCCGGGGCGTGGTGGACCGAGGGGGACCCGGGGGAGCTGCGCCGGGTGCTGGTCAACCTGGTGGAGAACGCGATCCGGCACGCGTCCGCCGAGGTGCGGCTGGCGGTCGCCGGGCCGGAGGGCGCGTACCACCTGGTCACGGTGACCGACGACGGGCCGGGCGTCCCGGCGGCGGACCGGGAGCGGGTGTTCGCCCGGTTCACCCGGCTGGACGACGCGCGGGCCCGCGACGCCGGCGGCGCGGGCCTCGGCCTGGCGATCGTGCGGGAGTTGGTGCGCCGGGCCGGCGGCACGGTGGAGCTGGCGGACGCGACGCCGGGCACCGCCGCGCCGGGGCTGCGGGCGACGGTACGGCTGCCCGCGCTGGCCGAGCCGGACCCGGAGTGACCGGTCAGCGGCGTCGCTTGGTGCAGACCGGGGCGGCGCGGGCCACCGTGTCGGTGGACCAGACCAGCGCCACGGTGAAGCAGTAGTCGGTGGTGCGGTCGAGCCCGTAGGCGATGTAGTCGCCGGAGCCGGCGGGCAGCGTCGCGAAGGTGTGCTGCGGCTGGCCGGCGCGGCCTCCGGCGACCACCACCGGCCCTTCCGCGCCGGCCGGGTACGTCCAGCTCAGCACGATGCTGTCACGTCGGTCGGTGAGCGCGAACCGGCCCGGTGGGGTGCCCGGGGAGGCGGCCGGCCGGGCGCTGGCGGTGGGCCGTGCGGAGGTCGGCGGCGGCCCGCTCGACGGTGGCCCGCCCGACGGGGCGGCCGGGGTGTCGCGGTCACCGTCCACCCGGGACACGCCGGCGATCACCGCGATGGTGCCCAGCAGCAGCGCCACCACCACGCCGAGCACCGCCAGCGGCAGCCAGGGCCGTTCGCGCCGGGGCGTGGCGGGTGGCCGGGGCACGTGCACCGGCAGGTAGCGCGACGACGGCTCGGGGGCCGGCGGCACCCGGCGTACGCCGGGCGGCGCGTCGGCGGCGAGCCCGACCACGGTCGGCGGCACCGCGTCCTCGCTCGGCGGCCAGGGCTGCTCGGCCGGCTCGCCGGCTCGCCAGGGCTGCTCGGCCGGCTCGCCGGCCCGCCAGGGCTGGTCGGCCGGCTGCCGGCGCGGGTCGGCCGGCTCGTCCGGTCGCCAGGGCTGCTCGTGCTCCGGCGGCCACGGGTAGTCGTCGAACGACTCGGCGTCGGCCTCGGGCGCGGTGCGGGGCGTGGGCACGTGCCCGGCGTCGGTGGCCCGGCCCGGCGGGTGGTAGAGCGGCGTGCGCACCGGCTCGTCGAGCGCGGGCGGGGTGTAGGGCGGCAGGTCGGGCGGACCCTCGACGGGCGGGGCGACCCGGGCGGCGGGCACCACCGGCGTCGTGGGTGCGGGCGGTTCGGGCGCGGCGCAGACGTGGTCCGGGTCGGCGGCGGCCCTGGCCAGACCGGCCACCTGGACGGCGAGCGGGTCGTCCACGGCGAGGTGCTGGCGGCACAGGTCCTCGGCGAGCGCCAGGTGCTCGTGCGCCTCGGCGTACCGGCCGCAGTCGCGTTCCATCGCGCCGAGTTTGGCCAGCATCTTGATGCCGCTGGGGTGGTCGTCGCCGTAGACCTCGCGGTGCAGCTCCCAGGCGTCGGCGAGGCGGTCGCGGGCCACCTCGCACTGGCCGCGGGCGTACTCCACGGTGGCCAGGTCGGCGTGCGCGGCCAGCACCCGCTGGGACTCGGGCCCGTCGCGGGCGGTCAGCTCGATGATGACGTCGGAGTAGAGCCGCGCGGCGCGGGCGTCGCTGCCGACCCGGTGCAGCACCGCGGCCAGCGTCGCGGCGGCGGTGACGGTGCGCTCGTCGGAGCGGCCGAACAGGCGGGTCGTCGCCGCGTACGCGAACGCGGCCCAGCCGCGCGCGGAGTGCGGTTCGCCGAGCGCGACGAGCAGCCGCGCCTGGAGGCCGGCCGCCTCGGCCAGCTCGGGGGAGGCGTTGCCGGGACGCGGGTCGGCGTCGCTGAGCGCGTCGGCGAGCAGCCGTTGCGCGCCGTCGAGGTCGCCTTCGGACACCAGATGGTGCGCCTGGACGGTCAGGTCAGCGAAGCCGGAGGACACGCCCCATCGTGCTCATCCGGCGACGGTAAGTACAACCCCCGGAGTGGATCAGTTTGGTGCCGATTGGGTCAAGTGGTCGGCGAGCGTCTCGCTGATCCGGCGGAGCTGGTCGACCTGGGCCGGGCTGAGCGCGTCGAACAGGTGCCGGCGTACGCCCTCGACGTGGCCGGGCGCGGCGGCGGTCAGCGTGGCGAAGCCGTCGTCGGTGAGCACGGCGAGCTGGCCGCGCCGGTCGGTGGGGCAGTCCTCCCGGCGGATCCAGCCGGCGGCCTCCAGCCGGGCGGCGGCGTGCGAGAGCCGGCTGCGCGACGAGCCGGTGGCGTCGGCCAGCTCGCTCATCCGCAGCCGCCGGCCGGGGGCCTCGGAGAGTCGGACCAGGATCTCGTAGTACGCGTGCGGCATGCCGGCGTCGCGTTGCAGCTCGCGGTCGAGCGTGTCCATCAGCGCGCGGGAGGCGGCGAGGAAGGCCCGCCAGGTCCGCTGCTCGTCGGGGTCCAGCCACCGGGTCATGACGCCCATCATAGCGCCAGTGGTTGAACGCTCAACCAAAACGCGGTACCGTCGAGGGCATGGGAATCCACCGGCTCAACCACGCCGTCCTCTACGTCAGTGACCTGGAGCGCAGCGTCGCCTTCTACCGCGACGTGCTGGGCTTCCGCCGGGTCCCGATGACGCCGGACGGCTTCCGCGGCGCCGCCTTCCTCCAGGCGCCCGACTCCACCAACGACCACGACCTCGGGCTGTTCGAGGTCGGCGCGGCGGCCGGGCCGTCCCCGGCCGGCCGGGGCACCGTCGGCCTCTACCACCTCGCCTGGGAGCTGGACACGCTCGACGAGCTGGCCGCCACCGCCGAACGGCTGGCCGCCGCCGGCGCGCTGGTCGGCGCGTCCGACCACGGGACCACCAAGAGCCTCTACGGCCGCGACCCGGACGGGCTGGAGTTCGAGATCGTCTGGATCGTCCCGGCGAACCTGCTGGACGACGCGGCGCTCGCCGCCCGCAAGCGGATCGGTCGGCTCGACCTCGACCGCGAGCGTCAGCGCTACGGCGGCCAGACCCGGGGTGGCGTGGGCGTCTCCGTCCCGGCCTGACCGGGGTTCCCGGCCGGGCACGTGGTCGGGTGCGGTAGAAACGGCACCATGTCGACCGACGCCGTCCTGCGCGAGCTGCTCGTCCGCCAGCTCGACCACTGGCTCCCCGCCGCGCTGCACCGGGCGCGGCGGGCCACGCTCGCCCTGGCGTACGCCGGGGGAGAGGCCGGTGGCGCGGAGGCGGTGCTGCGTGTGGTGGCCGAGTTCGCCGACCGGCTGCGCGGGCGGCGGCTGACCGTGCTGGTGCTCGCCGACGGCGACGCGGAGCTGCCGGCGCGGCTCGGCGCGGTCGAGGCCACCCTGCCGGCCGACGTCGCCGTGCACCTGGTGCCCGGCCGGCCGGACCGGCTGCCGGTGGCGCTCAAGGCGGCCGGCGCGGCCGGCGCACCGCTGCTGGCCGTGGTCGACGGCGGCACGCCCGACCCGGCGCTGCTGACCGCCGTGTCGTCCGGCCGCCCGGCCGAGCTGCTGCTGGTCACCGCGCCCGGCCGGTCGCTGCGGCCGGCGCTCACCGCTGCCGGTTTCCCGCTGGTCACCGAGGTCGAGCTGGTGCCCGAGGACGGGCCGGCCCGACTGCTCGGCTACGCCACCGGCTCCGACCGCGGCCTGGAGACGATGAAGGACGCGCTCTGGGCCGTCGACGAGTACGCCGGCGTGCGCTACCGCGACCCGGCCGACCCGGCGGGGCGGCTGCTGGACATCACGCTCGACCCGGAGCCCGGCCCGCTGCGCCGCGAGCTGCTGGCCGAGCTGGCCCGTTCCGGCCCGCGTACGGTGACCGAGCTGCGCCGGTTCGCGGCCACCGCCACGGTCTACCGGGCCGCCGACGCCAACCGCGCGCTCACCTCGCTGCTCACCGCCGGCACGGTGACCCGTGACCCGGAGCCCGGCCGGCTCGGCGGGGACGTGGTGGTCAGCGCCGCCCCGACCGCTGGGTCATCTGCCTGACCACCACCGACGCGCCGGTGGCCACCACGCCGATGCTGAACACCATCTGCGCGCAGACCGCCACCCGGGCGATCTGCCCCTGCGCGTGCACGTCGCCGTAACCGATCGTGGTGAGCGTGGCCAGCGCGAAGTAGAGCGCGTCGACGCGGGTGCGCAACCCGACGAACTCACCGGGGCGGGTGTTCGCCACCACGTAGTCGGCGAGCGCGAAGACCAGCAGCCCGGCGATCAACGCGATCGCGAGCCGGGTGAGCGCGCGGTCCTCCGCGTCGCCGGTCGGCTGGTCGCGGGTGAGCTGACGGCGGACCTGGCCGGTGACCAGGAACGCGACCGCCGCCACCAGCAGCACCGTGGCGACCGAGCGCAGCGCCAGTCGCCACCCGTTCGGGTCCGCCTCGACCGGCACCAGGAAGTAGCCGACCAGCATCAGCGCGCAGGCCGCCACCGCCCGCCGCCGCATCCGCCGCAGGGTCAGGTCCACCATGTCGCGATTGTCCGCCTCGGACCGGGTCGCGGCGGCGGAACACCGGACCGGACGACGAAATCCGGTGCCGACGGACCGTCGGCACCGGATCTCCCCGGAGTTCCTCGCCCGGGATCAGGCCTTGTCCTGCTTCCAGGAGAGCGGCCCCGGAAGGTCCACGCGGTGGGCGCGGGTGTTCGAGTTCCAGGACCAACGGCCGATCTTGATGCTCCACGAGGAGAACCCGTTCTGGGTGAAGTGGAGGATCAGCGGCCCGTACTTCTTGCGCTTGCGGAACTGAACGCCCATCGGGGGTGCCTCCTTCGATCTCCCTGCCTCTGCGAGGGGGAACATGCCCGGATCGACGAAACGCGAAACCTGGTCCGGTCCGGTCTGGACGGTGGGCGTCGCGCCCGGCACAATCTCTATCCAATGGGTAGGTGTTAAGGGGTGGTAAATGCTGGTGGAGACGGGTCGTAACAAAGCCAGCGATGAAAGTCTCACTGACTGGAAGGGCGTTGACCGGCGGGGACAACGGTCGGCAGCATGAGGGCATGTCGCAGCGGGACGAGCTTCTCCTCACCGCTCGCGTGCACGTCGACCTGGTCCGGCACGCGAGCGCGCTCTGTTGAGCCGAACGCTCGTCGTTCCCCCTCCTCCGCCCGTCCGTTCCCGTCGCCGGCGCATCGTGGCCCGGCGCGGCACGGCGTGCGCTCCGCCCCCACGTGGGCCCCCTCCACCGCATCGTGGACAGATCAGGAGACACCGCCATGCCCTCGACCCGATCACCCCGGCGTGCCCTCGCCGCCGCCGTCGCCCTGCTCGCCCTCGCCGCCGCCACCGGCTGCGGCACCGACGCCGGCGCCGCCGGCACCCAGACCACGAAACTGCGCTACCAGGGTTCGGTCGGTCAGGTGACGCTCCCCGAACTCGCCGCCGACCTCGGCTACCTCGGCGACGTGAAACTCGACTGGATCGGCAACGTCACCGGCGGCCCGGCCGACATCCAGGCCACCGCCACCGGCCAGAGCGACTTCGGCGGCGCGTTCAACGGCGCCATCGTCAAACTCCAGACCGCCAACGCGCCGATCACGGCCGTGGTCAGCTACTACGGCTCCGACGCGCAGACCTTCCAGGGCTACTACGTACGCGACGACAGCCCGATCCGCGGCCCGCGCGACCTGATCGGCAGGCGGGTCGGCATGAACACGCTCGGCGCGCACGCCGAGGCCGTGCTGCGCACCTGGCTCGCCAAGGGCGGCCTGACCGCCGACGAGATCGGCCGCGTCGAACTGGTCGCACTGCCACCGGTCAACACCGAACAGTCGCTGCGCGCCAAGCAGATCGACGTGGCGGTGCTCGGCGGCGTGATCCGCGACAAGGCGGTCGCGGCCGGCGGCATCCGCACCGTGTTCACCGACTACGAACTGCTCGGGGCGTTCAGCGCCGGCAGCTACGTCTTCCGCGACGACTTCATCGCCCGCAACCCGGACACCGTCCGCGCGTTCGTCACCGGTGTGGGCAAGGCCATCGAGTGGGCGCGCACCCAGCCCCGGGAGACCGTGGTGGCCCGACTCAAGGAGATCATCGGCAAGCGGGGCCGCAACGAGGACGCCACCCTGGTCGACTACTGGAAGTCCAGCGGCGTCGCCGAGACCGGCGGCGTCATCACCGACCGGGAGTTCGCCACCTGGATCGACTGGCTGGCCGACGCCGGCGAGCTGAAGGGCCCGCGCCCCAAGCCCGCCGACCTCTACACCAACCGGTTCAACGCGTTCGCCAACCCCGGCGGTGGCGCATGAGCACCGACAAGATCCGCTTCGACCGGGTGCGCAAGGTCTTCCCGGGCCGGCGTGGCGGCGGCGGCGCGGTCACCGCGCTCGACGAGGTGACCCTCGGCGTACGCCCCGGCGAGTTCCTGGTCGTCGTCGGCCCCAGCGGCTGCGGCAAGTCCACCCTGCTCGACCTGCTCGGCGGGCTGGCCACCCCCACCTCCGGGCAGGTGCTCGTCGACGGCCGCCCGGTCACCGGGCCCGGCCTGGACCGGGGCATCGTCTTCCAGCAGTACGCGCTGCTGCCCTGGCGCACCGCCGCCGGCAACGTCGCGTTCGGGCTGGAGGCCAAGGGCCTGCCCCGCGCCGAGCGCGCCGACCTGGTCGCGTACCACCTCGACCTGGTCGGCCTCACCGGCTTCGCCGACCGCTACCCGCACGAACTGTCCGGCGGCATGAAGCAACGCGTCGCGATCGCCCGCAGCCTCGCGTACGACCCGGACGTGCTGCTCATGGACGAGCCGTTCGCCGCGCTCGACGCGCAGACCCGCGACCTGCTCCAGGACGAACTGGTCCGGATCTGGCAGGCCACCGGCAAGACCATCGTGTTCATCACGCACGGCATCGACGAGGCCGTGCACCTGGGCCAGCGGGTCGCCGTGATGACGTCGCGCCCCGGCCGGATCAAGCAGGTCATCGACATCGAACTGGGTGATCGGGAGGCGGCCGAGGACGTCCGCTCCACCGACGCGTTCCGGCACCACCGGCACCAGATCTGGACGCTGCTGCGCGACGAGGTACGCGCCGCGCAGTCCGCCGTCCGCGAGGAGGCCCGCGTTGGTTGACATCGCCGAACGACCCGCCGCCGCGGCGACCCGGCCCGCCGTGCCCCCGGCGGCCGTCGCCCCCGCCCGGCCCGGCCGGCTGCTCGCGCTCGGCGGCCGGGCCCTGCACCGCAGCGTCGCGCTGCTGGCGCTGGCCGCGATCTGGGAGGTGGTGCCCCGCACCGGCCTGGTCGACCGGGTCTTCCTGCCCCCGCTCTCCCAGGTGCTCCTCGCCTGGTGGGAGCTGCTGCGCAGCGGGCAGCTCGCCGACCACGTCGGCGCCAGCCTCACCCGCTCGCTCACCGGGCTGGCCCTCGCGGTGGCCACCGCCATCCCGCTCGGCCTGCTGATCGGCTGGTACCGCCCCCTCGCGGACCTGCTCAGCCCGCTGCTGGAGGTGTTCCGCAACACCGCCGCGCTGGCGCTGCTGCCGGTCTTCGTGCTCATCCTCGGCCTCGGCGAGACCTCCAAGATCGCCCTGGTGGTCTACGCCTGCTCCTGGCCGATCCTGCTGAACACCATCGCCGGCGTGAAGGGCGTCGACCCGCTGCTGGTGCGCTCGGCCCGCTCGATGGGCCTCAACCACCTGCGGCTGTTCCAGAAGGTGATCCTGCCGGCGTCCGTGCCGACCATCTTCACCGGCGTCCGGCTGGCCGGGGCGTACTCGATCCTGGTGCTGGTCGCCGCCGAGATGGTCGGCGCCAAGGCCGGGCTCGGCTACCTCGTCAACTACGCGCAGTACAACTTCGCGATCCCCGACATGTACGCCGGGATCATCACCATCTCCGCCATCGGGCTGGTGGTCAACCAGCTCCTCGTCGCCGGGGAGCGTCGCTTCTCCACCTGGCGCGTCGACGTCACCACCGCCTGAGAGGAACCGCCATGACCCGCACCCTGCACCTGAACGCCTTCCTGATGGGCGTCGGCCACCACGAGGCCGCCTGGCGGCACCCACGCACCGACCCCGGCCGCCTCGCCGACGTACGCCACTTCCAGGAGCTGGCCCGCATCGCCGAGCGGGGCACCCTCGACTCGGTCTTCCTCGCCGACGGGCTGGCCGTCGGCCCCGCCGTCCGGCACAACATCCAGGCCGTCTTCGAGCCGCTCACGCTGCTCGCCGCGCTGGCCACCGTCACCGAGCGCATCGGCCTGATCGCCACCGCCTCGACCACCTACACCGAACCGTTCAACCTGGCCCGCGCGTTCGCCTCGCTCGACCACCTCAGCGGCGGCCGGGCCGGCTGGAACATCGTCACCTCCGCCCAGGCCCGCGAGGCCCGCAACTTCAACCTCGACGACCACCCCGCGCACGCCGACCGGTACCGCCGCGCCGCCGAACACGTCGACGTGGCGATCAAGCTCTGGGACAGCTGGGAGGACGACGCGCTGGTGCTCGACACCGCCGGCGGCGTCTTCGCCGACACCGACCGGGTGCACGAGATCGCGCACACCGGCGAACGGTTCCGGGTGGCCGGGCCGCTCAACACGCCCCGCCCGCCGCAGGGCCGCCCGCTGCTGGTGCAGGCCGGCTCGTCCGCCGACGGCATCGCGTTCGCCGCCCGCTACGCCGAGGCCGTCTTCACCGCCCAGCAGACACTCGCCGACGGGCAGGCGTTCTACGCCGCGCTCAAACGGGCCACCGCCGACGCCGGCCGCGACCCGGAACTGATCAAGGTGCTGCCCGGTATCGCACCGGTCATCGGGGGTACCGAGAGGGAGGCCCGTGCCCTCGCCGACGAACTGGAGGCGCTGATCGTGCCCGAGCACGCGCTCGCCCAGCTCTCCGGCATGACCGGGCTGGACCTCACCGGTCGACCGCTCGACGGACCGCTGCCGGACCTGCCCGACGCCACCACCGTGCAGTCCCACCAGAGCCGCTACCAGCTCGTCGTCGACCTGGCCCGGCGGGAACGGCTCACCCTCCGGCAGCTCATCGGCCGGCTCGGCGGCGGGCGCGGGCACCGCGTCGTGGTCGGCACCCCGGAGCAGATCGCCGACCAGATCGAGCTCTGGTTCACCCGGGGCGCCGCCGACGGCTTCAACGTCATGCCACCACTGCTACCCCACGGACTGGAGGCCTTCGTGGACCACGTCGTACCCCTGCTGCGCCGGCGCGGGCTGTTCCGGTCCGAGTACACCGGGCGCACCCTGCGCGAACACTACGGCCTGCCCCGGCCGGCCAGCGTCCACGCCGCCCGAGAGCTGGTGGCGTCGTGACCACCGTGGACCGGCCCGGCACCGGCACCGTCGAGCTGCGCCCGGTCGACGTCGACTCGTTCCGCGGCCTGCTGCGCCGGCAGGCGTCCACGGTCACCGTGGTCACCACGCCCGGCCTGCGCGGCGACCGGCTCCTGCCGACGCTGCCGCCGTCCGGGTTCACCGCCACCTCGTTCACCTCGGTGTCGCTGGACCCGCCGCTGGTCTCGGTCTGCCTGGGCCGCGCGTCGTCGAGCTGGCCGACCGTCGCGCACGCCGAGCACGTGGCGGTGCACCTGCTCGCCTCCGGCCAGCAGGAGATCGCGCAGATCTTCGCCACCAGCGGCATCGACCGGTTCACCGCCCACCCCGGCTGGACCACCGGCCCGTTCGGGGTGCCGCTGATCGGCGACGCGCTGGCGGTGCTGCTGTGCCGGGTGGTCCGGCGGATCGAGGCCGGCGACCACACCATCGTGCTCGGTGAGCCGCTCGCGCTCGGCGCCGGCGAGGACGGCGACCCGCTGCTGCACCACCGGGGCCGCTACACCACCACCATCGAGGACTGGTCCGAGTCGTGGTGAACGCGCCCGCCGACGAGCTGCTCGCGCTCGACCGGGCCGCCCAGGACCTGCTGTTCCGGGCGGCCCGTACGGCCAACGCGTTCACCGACGAGCCGGTCGACGAGGCGCAGGTCCGGGCCGTGCACGACCTGGTCCGCAACGGCCCCACCGCGATGAACGCGCAGCCGCTGCGGGTGCTGCTGCTGCGCTCGTCGGCGGCCCGGGCGCGGCTGCTGCCGTACGTCAGCGCCGGCAACCGGGACAAGACGGCCGGCGCGCCGCTGACCGCGGTGCTCGCCGCCGACGTCGACTGGCACGACCGGCTGCCCGAACTGTTCCCGCACCGCCCCGGCGCGCGGGACTGGTTCACCGGCGACCCGGCCGGCCGGGAGGCGCAGGCCCGCTTCAACGCCGCGCTCCAGATCGGCTACCTGGTGGTCGGGGTACGCGCCGCCGGGCTGGCCGCCGGCCCGATGGCCGGGTTCGACGCGACCGGCGTGGAACGCGAGTTCTTCCCCGACGGGCGGCACCGGGTGCTGCTGCTGATGAACATCGGCCGCCCGGCCCCGGACGCCTGGCGGGAACGGCTGCCCCGGCTACTGTACGAGGAGGTCGTCACCACGCTGTGAATCAGCGGGGCTCCCAGGCGTCCGGCTGGGTGGTGAGCTTGCGCACGTGCGCCGGCAGCCGGCCGCTGACCAGCTCGTCCAGGCTCACCTCGTCGACCACCCGTCGCACCGAGGCGCGCACCGCGACCCAGAGCCGGGGCAGGTTCTCCGCCGCGCCCTCGTACTTCGTCTCCTCGGGCCGCAGCCCGCGTACCCCGGCGAGCGGGCCGTCGACGGCGCGCAACACCTGCCCGATGGTGACGTCGCGCGGCGGTCGGGACAGCGTGTAACCGCCCTCGGCGCCGCGCTGGGCCCGGACGATCCCGGACCGGCGCAGGTCGGCCAGGACCGCTTCGAGGAACTTGCGGGGCATGTCCTGCTCCGCCGCGATGGCCTGGGTGGACAGCAGGGTGGGGTACGCGGTGGCCAGGCTCAGGGCTGCCCGGACCGCGTAGTCGCCGCGCGCGGAGATCTGCACACTGCCATCATGCCCGGCCGGCCGGCGCGGGGGAGTCGGCGGGCGGGCGCGGACGCACCAGACGGACGGGCAGCGGCTGCTCCCGGGCGGCCCGGAACGCCCCCGGGCTCACCCCGACCTCCCGGGTGAAGAAGCGGCCGAAGTTGGTCGGCTCGGGAAAACCGAGCAGCCGGCCGATCCGGGCGATCGGGTCGTCGGTGGCGGCCAGCAGCCGGCAGGCCTGCAACGCCACCCGCTCGTCGATGACCTGCTTGGCGCTGCGACCGGTCACCGCCAGGCAGGCCCGGGTCAGGGTACGCACGGAGCAGCCGAGCTGGGCGGCGTAGTCCTCCACCCGGCGGGTCTGCCGGTAGCCGCGTTCCACCTCGCGGCACAGCCGCCGGAACGTCACCGCCTCGGCGCCCGGCGGTGGCCCCTCCTCGCCACGCGGCAGCAGGCTCAGCCGCAGCAGCAGCACGGCGAGCTGGTGACGCAGCAACGCCGCGGCGGCGGGCACCAGCGCGTGCCGGTCGGCGTCCACGGCGAGCTGACTCACCTCGCTGATCACCGCGTCGGCGTCCTCGCCGGTGAGCTGGCGGTGGGCGGGCACCGCGTCCGGGTCGACGTCGAGGCCGCGCAGCGCGTCCGGCCCCCAGCTCACCACCGTGGCGTCGAGCTGCTGACCGAGGCAGCGCAGCGCCTGGCCGGGCCGGGCGCGCAGCAGCGTGCCGGGCCGGCAGGGCACCGCCCGGAAGTCCAGCTCGGCGGTGCCGTGGCCGTGAGTGACCAGGACCAGCAGGTCACGGTCGAGCAGGATCGGCCGGTGCCAGCCGGGTGCGGTGGTGAGGTCGTCGAGCGCGCCGGTGACGATCTCGTCGGTGTCGAGGCGGGTGTCCGAGAGGCCGATGCGGGTGGCCGGGGAGGGCTGACCGGTAGTGACCATCATCCCCGACGGTAACCGGCCCGGACGCACGTTGCATCTCGACAGTTTCGTCCCGCTCGCACGCCTTGTCGGGGCGCACCACGGACGGTTAGGTTACCGATCGGTAAGGCTCGGGTCGGGTGACCAGCCCGCAGCCCGGCGGCGACGGCGATGGGATGGGCATGACGGATCTGTTCTCGGTCGACGGCAAGACGGTCCTGGTCACCGGCGGCTCGCGGGGGATCGGGCTGATGATCGCGCGCGGATTCGTGCGGGCCGGCGCCCGGGTGATCATCTCCTCGCGCAAGGCCGACGTGTGCGAGGCGGTCGCCGAGGAACTCTCCGCCGAGGGGCACTGCGAGGCGATCCCGGCGGACCTCGGCAGCGACGCCGGCGCGCTGGCGCTGGCCGAGGCCGTCCGGCAACGCCACGACCGGCTCCACGTGCTGGTCAACAACGCGGGCGCCACCTGGGGCGCGCCGCTGGAGGAGTACCCGGAGAGTGCGTTCGACAAGCTCTGGGCCGTCAACGTCAAGGCCGTGTTCCGGCTCACCACCGCGCTGCTGCCGGCGCTGCGCGCCGCCGCCGGCGCCGACGACCCGGCCCGCGTGATCAACATCGGCTCGATCGACGGACTCCGGGTGCCGTGGATGGAGGTGTACGCCTACTCCGCCACCAAGGCCGCCGTGCACATGCTCACCCGCGGCCTCGCCCACCAGCTCGCCGGCGAGGCGATCACGGTCAACGCGATCGCGCCCGGGCCGTTCGAGAGCAAGATGATGGCGTTCGCGCTCGACGACCCGGAGTCGCGCGCCGCCATCGAACAGCAGGTGCCGCTGGGCCGCATCGGCCGCCCCGACGACATGGCCGGCACCGCGATCTACCTCGCGTCACGTGCCGGCGCGTACCTGACCGGGGTGGTCATCCCGGTCGACGGCGGGATCACCACACGCGGCTGACCGCGTACCCCCGGGGTGAGACGGCCCGGGGCCGCGCGGACTCGGCAGATCCGCGCGGCCCCGGGTGTGGTCGTGCTCAGCGACCGGCGAGCAGCCGATTCACCGCGGTGTCGACGTCCAGGTGCTCGGCCTCCCGGCCGCGCGGAACGACGACGTAGGTCCGGCGCAGGAAACGCACCAACACGCTGCGCGGAACCTCGAACAGGGCGTTGCCGTCCGGCGACGACAGCGCCAGCGCGACGAAGTCGCCGCGCGGGGTGGCCCACGGCCAGACCCGCACATCACCGATGCCGGCCGGCTCGTCGAGCCCGGTGACCAGCAGTTCGCGTGCGAACGACCAGCTCACCGCCTCGCCGCCGGCGGACTCGGCATGGAACAGGACATGGACCGCATACGGGTCAGCAGGGTCGTAACGCAGACTGGCACGCACCGGCAAGGCGGTGGCGTCAGGCGCGACGAGCCTTAGCGACGTCTCGACCTCTACGGTCGTCGGTCGGATGACACTCATGGACGTTCTCCCCCCGGCACCGCTGCGGAACGCGCGTGTCCCGCTTTTCCCATACTCAGGTGCTGCTCCTGGCTACGCTCCGCCATACGCTGACTTCACCCAGTGGTGGGAAGGGGGTCGGAAAGCCTTCGGGGCCGGGAGACCCCGAGTAGGATTTCCGGTTCCGCCCACTCCGTCGTCCCGCCCGGCAACGGGTGGTTCAGTCGTCGACTTACTCCGGTAACGTCCAGTCCTCAGCAGGGGTGACGGTCCCGCGCGACACTGGGGGTGGAAATGGTCACGAGGGAAACCCCGGTGGCATCGCGGGCCCCGGGCGATCCGCCGGAGGATGCGGCCCGAACGGCCAGAAATCGGGGGTACGAAGTGCCGGTCGACGGGCGTTCCCCGGCCGCTCCCACCACGCCGCGTCGGCGGGGCTGGCGAGGTCGCCTGCACACCACGCTCGACCTCATCCGCGCCAACCCCACCGGCCGCGTCGCGCTGAAGATCTTCATCGGCATCCTCGGCGCCGTCGTGGTCACCGTCGGCATCGCGCTCATCCCGCTGCCCGGCCCCGGCTGGCTGCTGGTCATCGCCGGCCTCGGCGTCTGGGCGGTCGAGTTCCACTGGGCCCGCCGGCTGCTCGCGTTCACCCGCCGGCACGTCAACGCCTGGACGCGTTGGGTGACCAGCCGATCGCTGCCGGTGCGCTTCGTGCTCGGGCTGGTCGGGCTGGTCTTCGTGTCGGTGGTGGTGTGGCTGTCGCTGAAGTACAGCCTCGGCATCGACGTGGTGGCGCGGGCGCTGCACTACCTCGCGACGCACTGAGGCCCGGTTTTTGGTCCGGGCCGTCGATCGGGTAGAGTCATGCGCGCTGAGGGCGATTAGCTCAGCGGGAGAGCGCTTCGTTCACACCGAAGAGGTCACTGGTTCGATCCCAGTATCGCCCACGCAGGTCAAAGGCCACTTCCCGGCTTCGGGAGGTGGCCTTTCTGCTTGCGTAGAGCAGCTTTGTACAGCAGTTCTCGTCAGTGGCTCAGGGACTCGCCGAGGCGCTTGAGTGCTTCTCTCGTCTTTGTCGATGTGACCTGCGTGTAGATCTCCATCGTTACTGCGAAGCGGGCGTGCCTGAGCACCTGCATGGCGACTCTGGGATGGACGTCGAGGTCGGCCAGGAGCGTGGCGCAGGTTCTTCTGGCGTCGTGGACGGTGATCGGCTTGACTCCTGCCTTCTCGCACCTCGACTGCCAGGAGCGCTGGAAGTTGCGCGGCTCGATGGGTGTGCCGAAGCGGGTGGTGAAGACGAGTCCGGTCTCGTGCCACGCCTTGCCGGCGGCTGCTCTCGCCTCGTCGCGTTGCTCGCTCCGCAGTTTCAGGGCTGTGAGGCAGACGTCGGGCAGTGGGAGGGTGGCCTCGGATGCCTGGGTCTTGGTGTTGCGGTGCAGGAGCTGCCCGCGAACGCGTTGTAGTTGGCGGCCGACGGTCAGTTCTCCGGCATCGAGGTCGACGTCTGCCCACGTCAGTCCGAGGGCTTCGCCCTTGCGGAGGCCGGTGACGAGGACCAGGGCGTAGGCGGCGTAGAGCGGGTCGTCGTCGGCTCTCGCGAACTCCAGGAATTTCCGGGCCTCGTCGCTCGTCCAGGACATGCCCCGGCGGCGGCGGACCGTGGCGAGGGTGACCGGGACGGCGGGGTTCTTGGTGATGAGGTCTTCGGCCTGGGCGTGGGTGAGGGCGGCCCGTAGTGCGGCCCGGATGTCGCTGACCGTCCGCGTCGACGGGACGGCCTGGCAGCAGCGGCCGACCGCGCAGCAGCGCCGCTTGTGCTTCGGGCGGGCGGCGTCCTTGCCCTGGGCGCAGCACTGGCAGGTCCAGGCGACCTGGTTGATCCAGGTCTGCACGTCCCGGGACTGGAGCCGGTCGAGCCGCTTCGCGCCGAGGCCGGGGGCGATGTAGCGGCGGACGAACGTCTCGTAGGTGGCGTAGGTCAGGGGTGCCCGGTTCGGCTGGATGATCTCGGTCAGCCAGTAGGTGAGGAAGCTGCCCACCGTGGGCACGCTGGTCGCCACCGGACCTTGCTTCGCCTGTTGGTGCAGTTTGATCCACTTGTCGTGGACGGCCTCGCGGGTCTTGCCGTAGACGTACTTGCGGGTGCGCCGGCCGTCGGGCTTGGTGACCCAGACGTAGGCGGCGAAGCCGTTGCGGTAGGGGAAGATGGAGCCTTCGCCGTTGGCTCGGGCGCGTCCGGGCATCAGGCGGCCTCCTGGCGTTCGACCTGTTCGCGGATGTAGTCGTCGACCCATTCGGGGAGGATGCGGCGGTACTTGCCGTCCTTGATGGAGCGCAGCTCGCCGGTGGCGATCTTCATCTTGACCTTGGAGATGCCGAAGCCGAGCAGGACGGCGACCTCGGCGGGGGAGTACCAGCGCGGGGTCATGTCCCGGCTCATGCGGCCACCCCCAGCCGAGCCTCGTGGGCCAGTTCTTCCCGGCCGACGCGTGTGCTCTCGCGTCGCTGCCTCGCGGCGGTGTTGGCGAGCAGGGCGTCGCCTTCGGTGAGCCAGCCGGACCCGATGTAGGTGAGGGTGCCGACGGTGAGGGTGTCGGCGGGTTGGTCGTCCTCCGTCCGGCGGTAGGTGGCGCGGGTGGCGCGGAGTTGGCCGAAGGTGATGGAGTAGCGGCGGGCTTTGGTGAGGAAGTGGCCGCCGAAGCCGAGCATGTGCGCCCATCGGCGCAAGCCGCCGTAGACGTTGGGTTTGGTGTCAAGGCTGTCTTGACGGTCGTCGGCGGTTGCGGCGCCGCTGCTGGTGTCGGTGGGGGCGGGGCGGCCGAGGTGCCAGCAGGCGTCGATGAGGCGGGCGAGGTGGTCGCCTCCGGGGTCGGCGTAGTCGCCGATGGTGGAGGGGGTCAGTCGGGTGGAGGAGTGGCCGGTGGCTTCGGTGGCCTTAGTGGCGTACTTGGCGAGGTAGGCGGCGACCTTGCCGTCGGTCAGCTCGCCGTCGCTGCTGTTGATGCGTCGGACGTCGACCTGCCCGCCCCAGGCGATCAGCCAGCCTTCGGGCTGGTCGGGGTGCGGGGGTGTGGTGACGGTGATCTGCCGGGCGGCGGCGTGGACGGCGGCCTCCAGGTCGTCGATGGTGATGGCGGCGGGTGGCGGCACAAGCGCGCCCGGGTCGTCGGGGTCGACGCCGTCGAGGCGTAGCAGGGTGTGGAAGTGCACGGCGGCCCGGCGCTGCATCTCGGCGACCTTGCCGTGCGACACGCGCACGGGCGGCACCCAGCGGACCCTGCCGGAGGCGGTGACGATGCCGACCTTGGGGATGCCGCGTTGGCGGCAGAGCGTGGCGAGGTGGCGTTCAACGGCCTGCTTGGTGCGCCGCCACAGCTCGCCGGAGAAGTGGTTCCAGACGACTTGGTGGGCGTGGTCGTAGCAGTCCAGGCACAACGGCTGGCCGAGCCGCGGATCGTTGGCGTCGTGGCGGGCGAAGCACGCCGCGGGCTGTCTGTGCTCGCAGGTGCCGGCGGTGGTGCGGGCGCGGCATGGGGCGGGGCGGCAGTCGCAGCGCTGCCGATTGCGGCAGGTGTGGCGGGCGACGTGGCGGTGGTGGACCGGGCCGAAGGACGGGGCGGTGAAGGTGGCGAAGACGACCGGGTGCCGGGCGACCGAGGCGGGGACGCCCTTGCCGCCGGTCAGGCCGCGACAGACGACTTGGTAGGCGTCGCCCTGGTAGACCCAGGCGCAGTCCGGGCACGCCGATTCGCGGCGGTTGCCGCACGCCTTGTAGAGCGTCCGGTCGGGCAGTTCGTCGGTGTGCTGCTCGCTCAGGATTCGGCCGGTGTCGCGGTCGACGGAGGCGATGGTGCCGGTGAGGCTGATCGGGCGGGAGCAGCCGCCGGCGGGGCGGGTATGCTCCAGCCAGCCGGAGAACTCCGGGGCAGCGGCGCGGTGCAGGACCTGGGCGTCACGGCCGGCGGCGAGGCCGGGGCGGTAGGTGGTGAAGATGGCTGTCTCCCCTTGCGGGGGCGGCAGGGACGGGAGACGAAGCACCACCAGCTGTGGACGTAGGTCCGCTGGTGGTGTTCGTCGTGTCTCCTGGCACCGCCGAGAGGGCGGCTGACGCCGGAGGGCGGAATCGTGGCGAGTGCCACTTCCCGGATTGCCGCAGGCTGTTCCCACCCGTGGAGCGGTGCGAATCCGAGGCCATCGTGGGCGGCAGGGAAGACCGCGCTGGGCCGCTCAGCGGATTCGGGGGACCGGCACAGCGGCCGGTGCGATTTAGAGCCGGCGGGACACGGCCCGCATCAGCGACAGGAAGGCCGCTCGACATCTCCGACGGCGAGACCAGCGATCCGGCAGGAAGGCCGCGCTGGCGTGCTCGACGAGCGTCAGAGTAGCACCGGGTGCCGACAGGTCAACCCGACGTGACGCCGCTTCACTGACCGGCGAGCCCGCCACAACTCGCCCTTCTGAGGCGTCAGCAGACGCTCTCGAAGGAAAGGCCGCTACTCGTTGGAGCCGCGATCCAGGCTGCCCGGACAGGGGCATGCCGCTGCGCCTTCGCCCTGGCATCCGCCAGCGCTGCGGCGCGCACCGGTCCTGTGGGCCCAAACTCGAACCCCGTGTTGTGGACGTCCAGGCTGTCAAGGCCGATCAAGTCGGCTTCGTCTTCGAAGGCCATCTCCAAGTCGAGCTGCCATAGTTCGGGCTGCCAGTAGGGATCGTCGTGGTCGCCGACATCAGCGATGGCCAGTTGCCGAGTGAAGGTCAGAATCAGGCGGTCGTCGTTCCAGGACCGTCGGCCCCACTGAATGATGAAGCCATCGGCATCGGAGTCCGGAGCTGGATCGATGCCGTCGATGTCCAGTTGTAGGAATTCAGCGAACGCAACCCAGGCCGGCTCGACATTGGTCACCGAGGCAGGCTCGATGCCGTGCCGCCGCAAGGTCTCTGCGATCACGTCAAGGCTGGTCCGCCAAGGGATGTGCATGTGACCAGCATGCCGTGTCGGGACAGCCGGGCTGCCGGCCGGTGTGGGAGGACTTTCTGTACGTCTATCAAGGCGGCCCGAGACGGGCCGCACGCGCCGCCGCCAGGGCGCGCGTCTGACCCCGCCCTTGGCCGGGCGGGGCCAGCCACGCCATCGCCCGGCGGCTGGCGCGGAAGCGTAAAGCCCAAGGGGCCGCCGCAGAACGACAGGGGCGTTGACCGGGGTGGTGGTGGGCCGGCAGCCGGCCGGGCCGCGCGGCCAAGAGCCCGCGCGGCGCAGCCGAGCGCACGCCGGCCGCGTCGGCGAGCTGGCGACGGTCGCAGAGTTGCGGTTACTGCGCCTCCGGCGGGGGCGCTCGGGCTCCGAGATGGTTGCAACCCCGTCGGCGTCTTGCGGTTCGTGGGTGGTTGCGGAAGCCATCCCGCCTGCCGTCGACCCGGGCAAGCCGAGCAAACCACCGCCCGACCCGCCAGCGTCCGACCCTGCGTCAAGGTCCGCTTGACGTGGCGGGCCGGGCGGAGGCCCGCTCCCCAGTGGGGCGGGTCGACGGCAGACGGGATGGTAAAGGCGTACGGTCACCTGCGCGTAGCGGCTAGCGTAACCGAATCACCTACTCAGGCTTCCCTTCGCTGGGTGGGATTGGGTCAGCCGACGACAACGCTTCCTGGTACCAACTTTCATTCCCGTGGTAGTTGCTGATGAATCTAGCGAGAAGCACCCCTTTATCCCGTGACTGAGGCATCATAGTGCTTCCTACTTCGCGACAACCCACCATTCTTAAGGACTCCGGCGTCGAATAGCTCCCGAGTGGCCGACGAAGAAGCATAAACGTAAACTTGTTTCGTTGATTGAAACCGGCCTGACCTTGACAGGTTAATGAAGTAGTCGAGCGCGTTGTGAGTAAGCGACCGGAATAGTTGCATCGTCGCAGGGCCGCTGACCTCATCGAGAGGGTCGTTAAGCCACGTCGGTTCGGACAGGGGTGAGCTCTTGGCTGGTGCCAGCGTAAGCGCGCCGCGCAACCTCCGCTCGACCTCCACCGCGATTTCGGTAGGATCCAAGGCGCGAAGCTGATTGGTCGATCCATCGCTGGCATTGGTGTCACCGGTGGCCTCGGCTACTTCTCGGACCGCGCTTTCTGTAACCGTGCGAAGGGCTGCCGCCAAAACCTTGTTGAATTGGTCGGATTGATTGGTGAGGAGAGCATGAGCAGTAGACCGAACCTCCGCGAGCGTCGACTGGGTCTGGGAGTTGATGCGTTCTGTTTGCGAAAGTTGCTGCGCGGAACCCTGCGCTTGCGCAAGAGAAACGATCAACTGTGCAGCGAACGCAAGTACTGCCAATGCCAGAGCGATCGTTGATAAAACGTCGACGTCCTTAATGCTCACGATCACCGCTAGTGTCCCGAGGCTGGCGGCGGACACAACGAGGAGTGTAAGCGTGGCCCATGACCAAGGGACATGGAAGCCCTGAGGCGTTCTCGTATCCGAGGGGGTGGCATGCTCCATGAACGATATCGAACCAGATGAACGCAAGGCGCTGTTGGCGGCGGTGCTCTCAGGGTTCGACGGCCTAGCTGAGCCCTGTGTGCGATGAAGTACCGGGGATGGCCAGCCGCGACGGATCCGCTCGGGGCACGTAGGGGGCACGAGACACCGTCAAACGTCCGCAACCAACTAGCAGTGGCGGCAACCCACGATAGGGCGCGACCAGCATGCCAACCAGGTCGCCGCAGGTCACGAACGAGCCGGTCTAAGTTCCGCTTCAACACACCGACTTCAGGAGGCCGTGGACGTACCGTCCGGACCGTGGCTGGGCCGTCAGACAGCCGTAGGGTGCGGGACATGCCTGAGGAAGTTGTTCTTCGCCTTAACCGGCCGACAGCCACGTCTCTCGCGGACCTGATCTACAACATCGGCGAGCACCAGGCCGCCGGCATGCCTATCGCTCAGTTGTCGACAGACGACAGCGAAAGGCTGGGGCGGGTGCTCCACGACCTCTGGCGAGCCTTGGGCGTCTCGCTCCCGTACGGCGACGTTCCCGGGAAGGAACCTCGTCGCCGGATCTGATCGGTTCCGCGTGGAGGTCGCTGACAGCAGCGGTGACAGCAACGTGCCGAGAGAAGGGCGGCCCGCCGGCGGCCGGACGCAGACAGCTCTCTGAGGTCGCGGACGCGGACGGACCCCGCCGGACGGAGCGCCCAGAACTTACAAGCGAGGGATCGGGCGGCCGGGTGGTGCGGGCAGCAGGTACTACCTGTCCAGCATGGTGAGGGGGTGGGTACGGATACTGGCAGGGTGGTGGAGAAGCAGTCGACGGAGTTGACCCGATGGACCATTCACGGCGAGCGGGTCGTGGACGACACCAGGCGGGCGCGGCTCAGCATCGCGCAGGTCGAGCTGCCGGACGGGGTTCGGTTCGAGCAGTACGTGATCCGGGCTCCCCGGTCGGCCATGGTCGCCGTGCTCGATGACCAGGAGCGCCTGCTGTTGATGCGGCGGCACCGGTTCGTGTTCGACCGATGGGTGTGGGAGCTGCCCGGCGGCTATGTCGACGGCGAGGAGCAGCCGGCGGCGTGTGCGGTGCGGGAGGTTGAGGAGGAGACGGGCTGGCGCCCTCAAGGTGTCGAGCCGTTGCTGTCCTTCCAGCCGTGGGTCGGTACGGCCGACGCCGAGAATTTGCTGTTCCTGGCCCGGCAGGCCGAGCACATTGGCACGCCGGTGGACGTGAACGAGGCTGAGCAGGTCGCCTGGATTCCGCTAGAAGAGGCGTACCGGCTTGTGGCTCAGGGCGAGATCGTCGGTGCCGGCACTGTGATTGCAGTGCTGGAGATGGTCGCGCGCAAGGCCAGGGGAGAGCTGTAACAGTCAGCGTCGTGGGCCGAGGGTGGCGTCGACGCGACCGGTGAAGTGCCGAGCCGTGGGCAGCCGCCGGTGTGGGGCGAGATGGGTTTGCAGGTCGCGCAGGTAGCGGACGGCTCTGGCGGAGCGTAGCTGGGTGGTCAGGCTCAGCGCCTCCGCACCGGTGATGCAGGCCCGCTCGACTTCGCCCTGCTGGGCATGGATGTTGGCGAGCAGGGCGAGGTTGAAGGCTCTGCCGCGTACATAGCGGTTGTCCATGCGCAGGGATCGGGCGGCGAAGCGTTCGGCGTGGGTGTTGCGGCCGAGGGCGTGGAAGCAGTGGCCGAACTTAGCCGACAGGTATGCCTCGTCGAAGTAGGCGAGCCATTGCGGTTCGGTGCTGCGGTCGGCCCGGTCGAGGGCTTGTTCCGCCTGGTGCAGGGCGACGGCGCAGGCTCGTTCGTCACGGGCCTTGGCCAGGGCGTGAGCTTCCATGACGTGGGCTTCGGCGGCCAGGACGGGGACCCCGGCGCGGCGGGCGGCTTGGCCGGCGGCGCGGGCGAGGTCGAGGCCAGTGGCGGTGTGGCCGAGGTAGGTGGCCTGGTGGCTCATCGCGGCGAGGATCTCCGCGCCGAGGCCGTTGTCACCGGCGGCGTGGGCGAAGTCCAGGGCGAGGGTGAGGTATCGCTGGGCGATGCCGTGTTCGGCTGTGTCGTACGCCTGCCATCCGGCGAGTTGGGCCAGTTCGGCAGCGGCGCTGAGCAGCCGTTGACCGGTGGAGTGGTCGTAGCGGCCATCGGTGAGCAGTGGGGCTACCTCCTGGTGGAGGTAGCGGGCCACGGTGTCACGGGCGTGCCCGCCGCCGTACTGGTTGTCCAGCCCGCGGTAGGTCGCGGTCATCGCGCGAATGGTGTCAATCTGCGGTTGACCGACGGTACTGCGGCCGGGCTGGGTCACCGGGGCCGGATCGGGAGCCGTGAACCAGCGCAACGCCGGCAGGGTGTAGCCGGCCGAACTGAAGGCCACCTGCCGGAGCACGTCTCGACGGTTCACGTCACCTCGCCAAAGCTCTGTGGCACTGCGTACGTCGTCTTGCCAGGTCCGAGTAGTCGACGGTTCGCTGGGCCGATGGAGGGGAAGCCGGCCCTGTTCGGCCGTCAACGCGACCTGCCGGGGTGCCAGGCCCATCATGATTCGCGCCTGGTCGGGCATCTGGCATCCGTCGGCGATCCGCTCCAGGACGTCGATCGAGGTGACCTTGCGTCCGGCGATGATCCGGCTGACGTAGCCCTGTTCCAGCCCGACGGCGGCCCCGATCCGGCTCTGACTCGCCCCGGTGAGGCTGGTGATCCAGCGGAACAGCCCGCCGATGTCGCGGGCGGCCAAGGCGGTCAGCACCTCGCTGTGCGACCACACATCCTCAGGTATTCGAAGCGGATCGAGCAGCACGGCGGCTCCCAGCGTCGCGTTCGGACTACTCATGGTGTTCGAGACACGAGCGTAGGGCGGCCATTCGCGCTGGTCGAGTCGTCCCATGTCACGGTGACATGGCCGCTGGCCATGGGGCCGATGCACAGCCTTCCGTAGCTTCTCCGTCACCTGGGGTGTGGCGGGAGGCGAGAGATGCCGGGTAAGGGCGATGAGTCGGCGGTGAGCCGGGGCGAGCAGATTCAGGCGGCCGAGCGGGAGGCGGCGAAGCGGCGGCTTCTGGCCCAGGCGGAGGCGGATCGGATTCCGGTGGAGGAGACCACCCGGGCGGTGCCGGATCGGCGGTGGCGTCGTGGGCAGCGTTGAGGTGTTGCCGGTCGGTCGGCGGGTGGCGTACTGGCGGGGCCGGCGAAGGTTGTCGCAGCAGGTGTTCGCCGACCGGCTGGGCAAGTCGAAGAGCTGGGTCGACAAGGTCGAGCGGGGCGTGCGTCGGCTGGACAAGCTGTCGACGCTTCAGGAGATCGCCCGGGTGCTCCGCGTCGACACTGCCGCGCTTGTCGGCCAGGACGCCGCGCCCGCGCAGGCAAAGGGTCGCGGCAACGGGGTCGAGCGGATTAGAGCGGCGTTGTCCCGCTACGAGATCCCGTTGGGCAAGCTGGCAAGCGGGCCGGTGGTTCCGGTGGATCGGATGCTGCGGGATGTGGGGTACGCGTGGACGACGTTCCAGTACGCCCGCTATCCGCAGGTGGTCGACCTGGTGCCGGACCTGCTGACCAACGCGCAGCGCACCTATGTTGACGACCGGGGCTCGGGTCGCGGGCCGCTGGTCGAGGCGTACCGGGTCACCGCCGCTCTGCTGGACAAGCTCGGCGACGCCGAGCTGGCGTGGCTGGCCGTGGATCGGGCGATGCTCGCCGCCACCGGCGACCGGGAGCTGGTGGCCGCCGCAGCCGTCCAGCTCGGGCAGGTGTTGCGCGCGCTCGGGCGGGCTCGGGAGGCGAGGTCGGTGATGCTCGCCGCCGCGTACCGGATCGCTCCGCCCATGATCGAGTACGGCGCACCGGGGGAGTTGTCGCTGTGCGGGACGCTGCTCATCCAGGCCGCGCTGGCGGCGGCGCAGGATGGCAACGAGGCTGCCGCCGGTGAGCTGCTGGACGAGGCCGCCGGTATGGCGGAGCAGATCGGCGACGGGTGCGACCATCACCGCACCGGGTTCGGACCCACCGTCGTTGAACTGGCCCGCGCCGCCGCAGCCGTCGAGGTCGGCGACGCTCACGCGGCGATCGCCTGGCACGAGAAGGCCACGACGCGTTCCGGCTGGCGAGGGCTAGCCACTGAACACCGCGCCGGGCACCTGCTCGACGTCGCCCGCGCCTACCTGCACGCCGGGGACGTGGGCAACGCGGCTCGCATGCTGACCGAGGTCGAGCGCACCGCGCTGGCCGAGATTACGCACCGGCCTGCCGCCTGGGCCATCCTCACCGAGATTGCCCGCGACCCGCGCGCCCCGACCACGATCGCGAAGCTCGCCGCCACGCTCGGGGTCGGCTGAGCAGCGCTACACGAGGACGAGAAGTACAGCAGTGAAGTACAGCAACCGTGCCGGCCGAACCGAGCCGAGAAGCGCCTCAGCAGTCCGTCTGACCTCGCATCGAGCCCGCTCCGACCGGCTCGCCGAGAGTTCACACCGAAGTGGTTAGGCGTCGTTGCTGCCCGTCTCCGCTGGCGCCGGCTGTAGTTCTGGGCTTGCCGGCCCCGATCGGGGTGGTGGCGTTGCATCGACGTGAAGCACTGAGGTCGTTGCGACCGCGTTGGTGCTGATCTCTCCAGCTGGGACTCTGATCCCGCCTTAAAACCTGTGGGCAGGTCTTCCTTCACGCTGACCTCTTCGGTGCGCCCGAGAAGCGTCAGCGCCGAAGACTCCGCTTGATGGGTCGGCGACATCCGCTCATGCCGGGATACGTGCATCTGATCATGCTTGGTCGAGAGTTGTTGATCTGCAAGTGCGGGCGCGTTCGGCAGGTCGAGGAGGCCGCTGGCGGGGCTCAATCTTCATCGGCGGCTCCAGGCGCCGTCCGGGTTTCGGTCGGCCCGCTCGCCGGATTGTGGTTTGGCGACCGCCGCGGCCGGATGCGCATTGACCGCCCCAGAATGTGTCCCGGTCGGCGCCCGGATTGACAGGCGTCGTGTGTTAGCGGTTGACGGCGAGCCCTACCTTGGGTGCCATCGACTCTGCCAATACTTCCGCTGGAGTGCTGATGTCGTTGCCCGCTGGACAGGGATCTCGGGCGTCGGGCCTACGGGTGTTCGTGGCCGCGATTCTTGCCGTCGTTGGTGCGATCAGTTGCATCCTCGGCATCGTCCGCAGCGTGCGGGATGTAGAGCGGTTCTCCGCCGAGATTGGGGACTGCGTAGCCGGGGCGGCGGTAGCGGACACGCGCATCGTCGCCTGTGACGATCCGACTGCGCGCAGGCGAGTGGTGTACCGCGAGATAAGGCCGAGCCCGGTGACAGAGAAGGTTCTCAATGATACGTGCGCCGGCTCTCCGGCAGCCGACGACGTCCTCTGGAAGACTTTCGAGGACGGCCAAGTGCTGATCCTGTGCCTCGAAACCTTCAGACCATAACCCGCCCAAGTGATCACCTCGCTCGCCGCTGAAGTCACCAGGGCGGGCCGACGCCTGCCCTGTCTGGCTGCCGACTCAGTCTGATCACCGACGTCGGTAATCGATCAATAGTGCAAACGCGAGAACGGGCCGCCGCTTTCGTGGAAGGCCGCCGAAGCCCGTTCGCCGAGGACTGATCGATGACGGCTTGCCACTGACTGGCCGGTCCCGGTGCTGCCACAGCAGAGAGTCGCGATCACCACAGGGCGCCGTAGGCGATCCGCCTGGCCGGCGTCCGCACATGCCGCGAGGCGCGTGGTGCAGGTCGCCGTGGCTGCCCAGGATGTGCTTACCTTCTGGTATGCCGCACCCCATCATGTTTGACGAGGCGGACCCGCTCCTGGGCCGGCTGCGGACGCTCGCCCTGGCCTTCCCCGACGCGGCCGAGAAGGTCTCCCATGGGCGTCCCGCCTTCTACACCACCAAAGTCTTCGCCTACTACGGGGATCGGTGAAGGTCGACGGCGTCTATCAACAGCACGGACAGTCGGTGATCGTGCTGGTCGACCCCGAAGAGCGCACGGCGCTGCTGGCAGAAGACCGTTGCTTCGTGCCGGCCTACCTAGGGGCCTACGGGTGGCTCGGTGTGGACCTCACCGATGACATCGGCTGGGATGAGGTCGGCGAGCTACTCGACGCCAGCTACCGACGTACGGCCGGTGCACGCAGGATCACGCTGCTCGACTCCCGACGGCGCTGAGCACCCCGCAGCTGCTCGGCAATCAGTCTCAGTCGAAGATGCCGACGACAGCGTCAGCCCGCACCAGGGTTCTCATAGGCGTGGCCCGGTCCCGTCGCCCTGATCGCCCTTGATCCGGGGCACGTTCATGCCGCTGGTGGTGTGCGTCGGAGTCTTGTGGGGGACCGCTCGGAGCACCGACGATAGTTACATGATCATCGACAGCTTGCCGGTCCCGTCTGCGCTCCTCCGGGTGCTGCAGCAGGGTCGGTGGGTAGCTCCAGGCCGCTCGTCGCCGACGTACCGGGAAGTCTTCGGTGATGACGCCGTAGCCCCGCAGTTCCTTCCCTTGAGCCGGATGACGGCCAACAGGCGCTGGCTCGATGACATCCCTGAGGACTATCGCGGGTTCTACCTCGGTCAACCGGACCGGCAGAGCCCGCCCGGCGACGTGGATCCCGACCGGTCTCTCCTGATCGGTGATCTCGGACCTGACCAGCCGTTTGCGTTGGACTACAGACCTTCGTCGGCCGCACCGTCGGTGATCTACCTCAGTACAGCGGCGGACTGGATCGAGGTTGCGCCCAACATCGAGATGCTGATCGAACGCCTCGGGATCTGACTGTGCCGAGGGATCCCTTTGCTCTTCTGCCGCCGACCGGGCGCAACGTTCGGTCGCGCCTACTGTATGCGTGATGGCGTGCAGTTGGCCGGGCATTCGTTAGGTGCTGAACCCGCTGCACAGGTAGTACAGGCTCGTGGCCAGTCCCAACATCCAGGCGGCCACCAGGCCAGACGATGACCCACGGCCGAGCCCGTCCGGACAGCGCGAAGCAGCTGCCCAGCAACACCAGCTGCGCAATCCCGTACGTGAGTACGCCGAAGAAGAGCGCCGCGAACCTCCCACCGGCATCCACGTCCGCATTCGGGCCGCCACCAGCGGCGGTGGCCAGGGCAATCGTGAGCCCAACAGCAAGGCCGTGCCCAGCGATGGCAACGACCGCTCCGGCAACCATCGGCCTAGTGATCGTCACCGCCGGAGCGTGACATACGTCGAAGGAACTGGGCTACCTCAGCTCGAACGATTTACGAAACCGCCTGGCACAGCCGCCAGACGGAGCCGCGCTGATCTGCCGCCGTCTGAGGGCCTGGCCACATATCAATGGCGCCGGGGCGACATGGCGCGGGTGGCCGGCTTCAATCGTGGCCGACGTCGGGTTCGCCGAGATTGTTCGGCAACCGACCGAGGCAGCCCGGGCAGACGCGAAGCCAGTCCGGACGAGGTCACGCAGCACCCGCTCCGACGCGGCGGCCCGCCAGATCGGTCAGTGCTCGCCGTCTCCCACCTCCCGCCAGGCAACCAGACGTTCGGCCATGGGCCCGGTGCCGGCGCCCTCGGGCGACATGCCGAAGTGACCGCGGATCTCCTCGTCGAGGTACTCCCGAATCTCGTTGCTGTCCGCTCCACCGGCCAGCCTCGTCAACAGCGGCGAGAGCATGCAGTCGTACTCGTCGACGTTGGTCTCCGGATCGAAGACACCGATGAAATCCCACTCGTTGAGCAATCGTCGCAACTCGTCCGCCCGCTCGTACATGCGGCGATGATCGCATGTTGGACGGCACACAGCCCGCCGTCGAACAGCAGAGGCCCGTGCACTCCTTTGCCGCTGATCGGGCGCGTTCGGTCACCCTCGGCGTTACCGTTGTCGAGCACCATCCTGATCAAGATCGTTCGATCCGAGTTCCCTCGCACGCGTGGTTGGGGGAGTCTGGGCGGTCCGGCGAAGCCGCACCCGTCGTTGAGTCTGGGTCTATTCGACTTCGAAGCTGGCAGGGCACGCGGAACTCCGACGCTACGGCCCTGTTGCTGTCAACAGCATCGGTGACAGCAGCAGGGGTGGACGGGGCGAGCCGATGTCAACCGACGACGGGCGGGCCGCTGGTCGAAGCGTATCGGGTCACCGCCGCTCTCCTGGTCAAGCTCGATGATGCTGAGCTGGCGTGGCTGGCCGTGGACCCGGCGATGCTCGCCGCTACCGGCGACCGGGAGCTGGTGGCCGTCGCAGCCGTCCAGCTCGGCCAGGTGTGGAGAGCTCATCGAGGCCGGGCAGGGTGGAAGGGCTTTGGCTGCGGAGATGTGGGAGAGAGGTCTGGTGTGAACTCCCAGAGAACTCCGAAGTGGTCAGCATTGGCTGCTCCCCGCCTGCCTACTGCCGGCTTGTCGTCCTGGGCCCACCGACACCAGTCGCAGGACCATCCTGCATCGACGTGCGGCTCTAGATCCGCCGTGGCGGAGTCTTGTCGGGGTGCCGGCAGCTGAGACTCGAATCCCACGGGCAGCCCTCTGACCAGGGCTTCCTGCTCGGTGATCTCTTCGGCGCGCCAAGGGAATCAGCGTGGCTAGTTCGCGGGACCGACGGCCGGGCGGCCGGCGGGGCTGAGACGGTCGAGTGACCGGGATGGGCTGGCGATCGACGTCGTCGCTGGCGGCGGTGGGCGCATTGCCGTTAACTTGATCGGGGTGGGCTTTCACGGCCGAGGCGGTCTCTGCGGCGTGCCCGCTGCGACACTCTTCGGCATGGAGCAGTTTGACGTAAGGGTGGACGCGCAGCTCGATGACGACAACGTGATGCTCGCGTTGAGCGGAACCTCCTGGCTTCTGAACGTGCATGCGAGTCCGGAGGAATGGGCTAGGAAACTCCCTCGCGTTGCCGGTGCCGACCACGCGCAGCGCCTGGACGTAAGCCTCGGGACGTCGGCGAGACGCCCCGTGTGGTGGAGCGTGAGCGACGGCCAACTCGCCTTGAGCGTGGGCCGAGACCCCGCGAGCTACGACTTTGTCGTGGTTCTACCCGCCGCCCTTCTGTCGGAGATTCGGGCACAGACGGACGCCCTCGACGCCGCCGACTGGGGTTAGTCCAACCGCGTAAAGCACTCTCGCCGCCGTGCGTGCGCTACAGAGTGTTCCGGCTTGATCGGGACCGGGTTTGCTCTTCGGCCTGCTCAAGCCAGCCTCGGTACCAGCGCGTGAAGCCCGTCGGGCTTCCGTCGGGCTCGTGCAGCGGCCGGAACCCGCCGTCGCTGGCGGTGTCGTCGGCCCACATCTGACCGCGAGTTGGTCCACTGATGACGAGGGCTTCGCGGCAGGCGCAGCCACGGTGACAGAGATAGAGCAACCCGATGGAGTGTTCGGGTGCGAAGACGACGGCATCGTGCTGCTGCCAGTAAGCGTCTTCAGCCTCGTTGAACGTGCCCTCGGAGTCGAAGTCCGCCTCATCGGGCGGATCCGGCAGGCCGTCCGCGGGGTTGAACGCATCGGTGTGCGGGAACGGCTGGCGCAACGTTCCCAGGTCGGTGAGTTCGGCACCGTCGCCTTCCCAGCGCCAACGGCCACCAACCCGGTCAACGGAAAAGAGGCCGTACGCCGGGCCCGCGCCCCCACGACCGACCTGTAGAAGAAAGGAGCGGTACTCGGCGGGAAGCTCGACAGCCAGCTGCGATTCCAGCTCGGCCAGCTCATCAGTGGTCAGCGGCGGCTCGCGTCGCCACTGATGGCCGTTGGCTCCGAAGACCGTGCCGGCAGACGGGTGCGTCGACAATCTGGCCAGGCGATCGGGTACATCCGACCAGTCCGAGAGGAGCACGGCAACACCCTAGACGTGGGTTGCGGACATGCGCTCACATCGCGAGCGAAGCGCGGGTGTTGTGCCGGCGATGACGCTGACCGGCCCAGCGTCCTCAGCACTGGCGCGGACGGTGGTTCCGGACCCGCGCCGCTTCTTGTCGGTCTGCTCGGCTTGCGGCTCCACGGGAGCGCAGGATCGCGTGAGAGGCAGCCTTCCCGCGATCGGCCGCAGCGTGAGCGGCTACGGGGGGTGGCCTGTTCCTTGCCGACCGTGGGCGAAGCGGGCGGCAGGGCTTCATACGTGTCGCGACCAGGGGACCTGCGCGAGGCGATGACCTCTACTCATCTGGCTGAGGTTCCTGGTGGCTCAGCGGCGGTTTTCCCGGATGGAGGGCGTCGTTGGCGTCCGGCGCGGCCATCTGGGTGGCGGCGCGTCCGGTTGAGGCTCTGGTGGTGGTGTCGGATCCGACTTGAGGTAGCTCGTGGGGTCGGTTGGAGGCACGGTCCGGCGGAAGCAGGTGACGTATCAGCTCGTAGGCGCGGGGCACGTCTCGCAGGCCCGTCAGGTGGGCGATCACTGTTCCCTCAGCGGTTGCCTCCATGTTGTGCCAGCCGACCCGCTCACGCTTCGTGCGCCGGCTGGTGGTGTCGTCTTGCGCGACGTCGACGGTGGTGACCTTTAGTTGGCCGTATCCGAGCACTCTGCCGAGTAGGGACTGCTCGTATCGCAGGTCGGTGATGTGCCGCAACGGCACCTCGACACGTCGTGACATCGTCACCACTCGTATGCGGCGGTCCGTGACGGTCACCTGCTCGCTGGAGGCCATGAAGAACGGCACGGCGGCGGTAATGATCAGTCCGATCGCAAGGCATAGCAGGCTCGGGAACAGGAGGAGGCACGAGGCGATACCCGCGGCGACGACCGTCACGGCGGGCAGCACCGCTACGGGATGCATGGTCAGGTGAACACGCACATGCTCACCGGGCAGTAACCTGCCCTGCTCGGCCATCTGACGCCACGGACCCAACTGCCATGTGTGGGCTGCCCTCCAACCGGTGCTCCAATCGTCGATCGGATCGGTGACATGCTCGGCGGCGGGTGCACGGGCAGCGAGTTTCGTGGCCAGGGTGGGATCGCGCCAGCGTTGACGGGACCACGGCAGCCGCTGCAGGACCAACGCGTCACGTCTCGGCGCAGTGCGGTGCCGCTCGATCCAGGTGACGAGCTGTTCCAAGCGCTGTTGCACGCGTCCGTTGGCGTCGGCTTCTGCGAGGTGGTTCTGCAGTCGGAGATGGCGGAACTGGTAGACAGCGCCGATCTGGCGTAACACGCCACGCCGGTGGGCGTCGGTCAGAAACGGCATGAACCGCCAGGGCAGGCGGCGCCGGAGCGCGTAGGACAACCGCGTGGCCGCGAAGCGACTGGACGCCGGACCGAAGTCACCGATCAGCGCGGTCACGGCGGCGCGAGCCACGGCGTAGGCGAGGTAGCCAACGAGCGTGGCGGGGCCGGCGAACAGCCAGATGAGTAGCGCGAAGGTGCCGCGTCGGCCGAGCATGGAGACCAGCCCGGCACGTCTGTCCAGACGCACCAGCTGCGCCGGCCCGACGGCGCGGGAAACATCGACCGGCTGCACCAGCCAGCCCGGTGCGTCGGCCATGACCACGCCAAGCACCGCCGCTGTCAGCAGGAAGCCGTTGATCTTCGGCACCGCCAGATGCGGGTACCAGGTTCGCACGACGCCCAAGGCGGTCAGCCCGGTCAGCGAGACGCCGACCCAGAGTCGCACGAGCGTCCACCGCCAGGTGACGGGGCGCCGCCCAAGGGCCGAGGGCAGCGGCGGCACTTCGACGGAGCGTCCCAGGGCGACAAGACCGGTGCCCAAGATCGCCCAGACCGCCACCCACGAGGCGAAGACCCGCAGGTCGGCCATCACGCCGACGTCGATCTCCGGTGGCAGATCGGAGCCCTGTAGGGCGTCTATCGTCTCCGTGACCGACGGCGGGAGGTGGACACCGATCGGGCCTGACGAGGCCAGTCGACCCCACTCGGCGAAGAGGTTTCGTCCCGGGCCGGGTGCGTCCAGTGCGATGGCGAGGGCGACGGCACCCCAGAGCAGCGCCGCGCCGATGGCGCAGCGCACCGCCACGACAAGCGACGCCCAGAACCGGCTGGGGTCGCTCATCCGCCACCAGGCGAGGTCTCGGCTGTCCGCGCGGGCCAGGTCGGCGGCCAGAGCGGCCAGCCACCGCCGTGCCTGCTTCGGGCGGCAGCGAAACGGCGTCGGAGCGGGCCGGTCAGCGTAGACCGCGGGTATCAGGGCTTCCAGCAGGTGCTGTTCCATGGTGTGCGCATCGGAGAAGGTAAGAAGCTCCGCCGGATCGTTGGATTGGTGCTCGTACACGGTGCGGGCCAACCACAGCATCAGCGGGTTCGTCAGCACCTGCGCCGGCGCGCCGGTCGGCGCGGCGGTGACGTTGTTGAAGATGGCCTGCCAGCGGCCCGTTCGCGCGCCCGCGGTGGCGGCGAGGAGGTAGTCGCACACCTCGTCGGTGGATAGCGGACGCAGGTGCACCGCTGTGGCGAGTGCTATCGGGCGTCCCGCCCGATGCTCGGCGCCCCGGTATTCATCCGGGCGGCTGGTCATCACCAGCGGCCGGTCCGAGCCGTAGGCGTTGATCTGCTCAATCACCCAGGCGCGCTCTGGCGCGGGCAGCTCATCCAATCCGTCCAGGACGGGCAGGATCCTCGCGGCGTCGACCAGTGCTTGAGCAACGGTGACGGGTGTGTGGTCGCCGGCGCGTACCTGCGCGGCGAGCGCGGGGCTGAGGTTCACCAGTTCGTCTGCCAGCCACCGGCTCAGGGTGGCTCCGGTGTGCCAGTTGCCCAGCGGCACGAGAACGGGCAGGGGATCTCCGGCTGATCGTGCGGCCAGGAGGTCGCGGACCAGGCGGGCTGCCAGCACGCTCTTTCCCGACCCGGCCGTGCCGAGGATGACCAGCCGTGGTGTGGCCAAGGCCGTGAAGAACGCCGCGACGTCGGTGAACACGCCGGCGCCTGACGTGGCGTTCGGTTCACCTGTGTCGCTGCTGGGGCTGTCGACGGTCGCCCATCGCACGGGCAGCGGCCACGGGTCGTTGATCCGCCGTAGCCGCTCCTCGTTGGCCCAGATGCGGGTGAGGGCTACGGCAAGGTCCTCGGTGGCCTGCTCGAGATCCGCGTTGGACAGGGGCTTCGCGTCGCGGGTCCAACCCAGTAGCCGGCGCAGGACCGCCGCGAGTGTGCCGGCGGCCAGGAGCACGAATCCGGCGATGCTGGCGGCCTTGTCGCCCCAGTCGAGGCCGTGTTCACGCATTGACCAGCCGGCTCGTGCGAGCAGGGCCAGGGCCACGCCGACCACGACGACCGCAAACAGTCGGCGTACCCGCACGCTGCGCACACCTCATCATCGCTGACGAGTCGGGCATGCTCAACGCAGATCCGTCGATGACGGATCTCTGCGAACCTCTGAGCAGGGCGGCCTGAACGATGACCTCTTCGGCGGCCTCGAAGGTCCCGACGCGTAGGTTGCTCGTCCTGTGCATCGGTCCAGCCGGCCCACCCCGACGGACACGCCGTCCGACACCGATGTCTGCACCCCTGTTGGGCGTCGGACGGTCTGACCGTGTCCGACCCGTGCTCGGGCAGCTGCCTTCGCCGATTCCGGCCGGCGAGCGAGTGGACAAGCTGGTGTGACCGTCGAGACCGATGGCAGGATGGGAGCGGCAGTCAGCGAATCTGGGTCGCCGTCGCACGGGTGGGGACAGATGAACCAAAGACTCATTGCCGCTCTTTCGGTGGTGCTGGCAATCGTCGCCGGTGTCCTGACCAATCTGGTCACCGCAGGTATCACGCCGCCGCTCGTCGTGGCGCTCGTCGCGGTCGCCTTGCTCTGGGCCGGGCTGACCGCGCTTCAGCGCCCCGGATCACCGCCGGCCACGGCCCGGACATCCGAGACGCACGGGGACAACAGCCCCATCGTCAACGCGGACAACAACAGCGGACACATCACCTTCCACGCGCCGCCGAGATCCGACAGGCCGTCCGGCGACAACGGCGATCCGACCTGATGAGGAGATGGCGGCCGTTTCCCCAGCGGCGCGGTACGTCGAAAACGCAAGGGGACAACAGCCCCGTCATCAACGCGGACAACAACAGCGGCAACATCAACATCACGTTCGTGACCGCCGCCGGGGCCCATCCGCTCCGGGATGCTCCCCAGGCGTACGGGGCATACGTCGATTCGCTGACCCGGGCCTACTACCCGAACAATCCCTTGGTCGCGGATTTCCTCCGGTTCATGGCAGAACAGGATCGTGGATACTTCGCGGTGGAGGCCGAGCCCGGCATGGGGAAGTCGGCTTTCGCGGCGTGGGTCGAGGCGCGACCGGAGACGGACGCCGCGCACTTCGTGCAGAACGGCGCCGGAGCGGGACTGACGGCGACAGTCGTGCGCAGCCTGGGCGCTCAACTCATCACCACGTGGACGTTGGACGATCTCGCCCCCGGTGGTTGGCTCTCCGACTCCAGCAGAGAGGCCGGGTGGCTGGCCGACGTCATCGAGCAGGCGGCGCGACGGCGCAACGAGCAGGGGCCGACACGGCCCATCGTCGTGGTCGTCGACGCGCTGGACGCCGCCCACGAGTATCCCGCCACCGAGTTGCCGTTCGGGCTGCCGCAGTGGCTTCCGGAACGCGTGTACGTCGTCGTGACCGCGCGGACCGGGCGACTGAGGAACCTTCCGTGGGACCAGACACGTCGTGTGGCGTTGTTGCCGGAATCGCCGGGGAATGGTGCGGCTCTGGAGGGTTTCCTCCGTGACCGTGCGCGGAACGACCCCCGTGTCGCCCGGGCGCTCGACGGACACGGCGTCACCGAGGAGGCCTTCGCCCTGCGGATCCTGGAACGCAGTCGAGGGTCGTGGGTCTACGCCCACTACGTGATCGAATCCATCGGTCAGGATCCGCGGAGGATTCGGGATCTTCCCGGGTTGCCGGAAGGCTTGGAGGCCTACTACCAGCACCGCGTCCTGTCGCTCTGCCTCGGCGGGGACAGGCAGTACGACGAGCGACGCGTCCGACTGCTCGCGGCGCTCGGCGTGGCCGGCGAGCCGGTGGACGCCCGCACTCTCTGCTCGCTCGCCGGGCTGGACGAGCCGTCCCTCGTGGACGCTCTCATGCGCGACGGGCTGCGGCCCTTCTGCACGGTCGTCGGCCCCGGTGAGGAGGTGGACGAGCCGGCCCGCTTCGCGCCCCACCACCCGAGTCTCCGGGAGTACCTGTCGGGCGCGTCCGACGCGACCCTCCGGCAGGCGGCCCGGGCCGCTCACGCCCGTGTCTGCGACCGCTACCTGGCGGCGTGGGGTGGCCTGGAGTCCGGGCTCGGGACCCTGGTGGCCCGGCCGGAGCTGGCCGGCGCGGACGGTGGGTATCCCGTCCGGCATCTGGCGTCGCACCTGTTGGCGACCGGCCGGGACGCGGACCTGCACCGCCTGCTCGCGCTGAGCCGGGGTCGGGAGAATCTCTGGTACGCGGTGCACGCGCAGGCCGGTGATGTCGGCAGCTATCTGCGTGATGTCGAGTTGGCGGAGGCGGCGACCGGGCGGCTCACGCTCCGGTTGCGGTACCGCCTCATCCGGGCGAGCGTGACCTCGGCGGTGACGGCCATCCCGCCCGGGCTGGTGCGGGAGATGGTCACTCGGGGACACTGGACCGTCGAGCAGGGCTTCCAGCGTGTCGCGATCATGAGCAATCCGGATCATCAGGCGACGGGGGTTCGACTTCTCGTACCGGACCTGCCGGAGCGCACGCATCCGGACGTGCTCAGCCTCGCCGCCTCGTACGGCAGCCAGGAACGCTCCGCCGTGCTGGAGGCGATCCTGCCGCTCCTGGCCGACGAACTCGTTCCGGTCGTGGTCGAACTGGCCCTCGACACCGACAACGGCCGACTGCTGCCCGGGCCACTGGCCACCGCGGCCGCCCGGCTGCCGCACGACGCGCTGACGGACCTGCTGCACCATCATCTGTTGCAGGACCGCTACGGCAACCGGAAGTTCGTCCGGGCTGTCGTCACCCTGTTTCTGCACCCGGACCGGGGGGCCGGCGCGCGCAAGGCGTTACGGATCCTCGGCTCGGGAAAGTACGAGCCGGGCCGGGACCAGCTGATCGCCCTGCTCCAGCACGTGCCCGTCACCGAGGCGGTTTTCGACGACGTGCTGACCCTGCTCGGGAACCGGCCTGACGGACCGGGGGACAGGCCCGCCACGCCTGGTCCCCGGCCCACCGGCGGCATCGAGCGACTGCGGTGGGTGCTGGAGAAGGGCGTGGACATGGAGGTCGCCGCCCGCATGCTCCATGTGGCCGCGCACCTCGACTGGGGCAGGTCGGAAGTGCCCGCCCTGCTGGAGTTGGCGCTGCGGTTCAGGTTGGACTTCCGCTCGCCGAATCTGCTGTACGCGCTCTGCGGACAACTGTCCACCACCGAGGTGCGAGGTTGGCTGAGCGAGTTGTTCCCGCCCGACGGAGAGTCGGGTCGGCTGCTGGATGCCGCGGTCCGACACCTTCTGCTCGGCGCGATGCTCGACCGGCTGCCGCCGGAGGAGGCACGCGACTACGCCGAGCAGGAGATGGCGGCGATCCCGAAGATCGAACGGCTGCCGGTCCGGATCGACCACCCACTCGCCTTGGACGCCCGACCACACCTGGTCAGGTATCTCTCCCCGGAGACGCGTCGCCGGTACGTCGCGGAAGCCATTGAGGCATGGGACGACGACCCCAGGTACGCGCAGACGCTCGCGATCATCGCGCCGCAGCTGAGCGAGGAGGAGCTCGGGGCGGCACTGCGCGCGGTGAACACGGAGGACGCCGTCGAGTCAGGCGCCCGGGTGACGGCACTCAACGTGCTCGCTCCGCACCTTCCCGAGGACGTGCTGCGACAGGCCGTCGCCGACAGCACGTCGAGCCCGGTACGGCTGGACGACCTGTCCGCCGTAGCCGAGATCGGACGGGTTCTTCCCCCCGAGGCACGTAGCCGGACCGGGAGGCGCGTCCTGACCTTCGTCCGCGGGATCCCGGAGTCGCGGACCCTTGCCGACGCGGTGGCGAGGCTCGCCCCCCTGCTGTCCTCGGAGGTCGCCGTGGACGCGCTGGCGCTGCTGGAGTCCGGGTCACGCTCGGTGCCTCTCTGGGCGCGGAAACAGCCGGTGTGGCGGCCGTTGACCATGGCCTCGGCGGACCCCGGCCTGAGCACGACGATGATCAGCGCAGAGCGGGTGTACGGCCTCGGGGGCGTCGCGCGGGCCGTGGAGGCGCTCAGCGGGGCGCTGCCGGATCAGGCGCTGCCACGGGCCTGGGCCGCCGCGGTGGGCGATGACCCGGAGAGCGCCGCGCAGATGGCGCTCTGGGCGCCCGGTCTGGTGTCGCGACTCCGTTCCACCGGCCAGGACGAGCTTCTCGACGGTGTCTTCACGTACGCCGCCGAGCACATGCCACTGATCGACGAGGACGAGGTGTCGCCGCTGCTCCGCTTCGCGGAACTGGTGCCGGTGGAACAGGTACGCCGCGCGTGTGACCTCCTGCTCGCCCGCCGCGACGGTCCGCTGCGCGCGCAGGCCCTCGCGGGTCTGAGCCGTCACCTGCCCGATGCCGAGCGGAGTTCCCTGACCGGAGCGGTACTGACGATGCTGGCGACCGCCCGGTGGCAGGGTGGGACCACCAACCGGTCCCACTCGGCGGACGCCCGCACGCTCGGGTACCTGTACCGGGCGGGAGCCACCGAAGCGGCAACCACGGCGCTGCGTGCGTTACTGGCTGTCAGCGGTGAGTGGGACGCGGTCGTCCTTGAGGCGTTCGGTGCTCCGCTGCCGGCGTCCGTCGTCGAGGAGGCCCTGGCGATGACGCTCGCGGACTCGCCCGGGCGGCGTAACTATCAGGTGCTCGTCGTCCTGGCTCCCAGCCTCGACGGGGATCAGCGCCGGAGGGCGCTCCGGGCGATGATGGAAGACGAGCTGGATGATGGTTTCCGCCTCAGCGTGGTCATCGCATTCGCCAGGCGGCTGGCGCCGGACGCCGCAGCCGTCCTGGCACCCGAGATGTTCGCGCACGCCCTCCGGATGACGGAGGTGGAGCTCGCGAGTGAGCGGGGCATCCTCCCGTTCCTGGCCCGGATGCGTCGGGACGACGCCGTTCGGTTCGAGACTCTGGCGGAGCGGCTGATCAGCTGTCATACGCCGGACGCCTCGACCTCCTGGGCGCCGGACGCCGGCTTCGCCTCCGCCGTCGGCGTGCTGGAGCGTGACGAGCTCGTCGAGTTGTACGCGCGGGTCACCCGGGCCCGTGGCCCTGCCTCGCGTGCCAGCGCCCAGGCCACGATCCTGCGGCGACTCGGAGACGAATGGCCGGGGACGACCGCCCTGGGCGGCGGCGACCTGCCCCGCACCTGGCCGACCGGGGTGGACCGCAGGGCCCTGTGCGGGATGCTCGCCGCGTCAGCCTGGTGGATACGGCGTCAGGGCGGGAACGATGCCGTCGACGAACTGGTCGGGGCGTTGCTCGACGTGGTCACCTGGTGGCCCGCGACCGGCCAGATCGGTGCGCCGTCCCGCCCCACGCTGACGATGTCGGTCACGGACGGCCTAGCAGTCGCCCAGCGTGCCGCCTCGTGACGTCGACGACTCCCCGGCGCCAGGCTGGCTGGTAGCCGGGGATACCGAAGTTGAGCGACATGACGGCAGGATAGTTGTGATCCAGGTAATCCTCGACGGGTATCCGGTTCTGCCGCTACTTCCGTGCGTACTCGGCGGGAAGCTCGACAGCGAGCTGCGATTCCAGCTCGGCCGACTCATCAGTGGTCAGCGGCGGCTCGCGCCGCCACGAGGATCACGGCAACACCCTAGACGTTGCGCTGCGGACATGCGCTCATACCGCGAGCAGGCGCGGATGCTGTCCGGCCTACAAGAAGCGCTCAGGGTCGAAGCTTTCAAGGTCGATGATGCGAACCCGAGGAAGGACGTTGGTGAAGCAGCCCGCATCCTCCTCGATGTCGAATACATGCAGGCCCGGAAGGTCCGCGAAGCCGGCGTTGAGGAACTCCGTGAACCCGACGATCGCGACCTGATGATCACCTCGTAGGAGCTCGTCGACCTGCGGCAGGAAATCGCCGTCGTGGCTGGCGAGCATCACATTGCCCGAGCGTCGGGCGATAGCCTCCAACGTCCGCTGGATGCCGATGTCCACCACCTTCTGATCCGACGAACCAGCGAGCGGGACGGGGCGGTAGTCCATGCTCAGGAGGGCCCGGACGAAGGGCATCGGCAGACCGCCGCCCGAGGCGTTGAGGAAGAACAGTGCCTTCACCGGCTGCTGCCACGTGTCCCGCGCGAAGTCCCGCAGACGCTCCCACCGGGGTCGCTCCGCAGGGGCCGGCCGGCGCTCCAGAACACTGTTGCCGAGAGTGGCATCGATGTTCTCCCCGTCCACGATGAGATACGTGACGGGTGCGGTTGTACCGGGCATTGTTGTGCCTCTCGAGTCGAGCAGCGAGCGCGGACCGGTCGAGCCCGAGCGTTCGACGTGCCGGAGGAAGCCGGGGCTCATGGTCGAGGGTATTGCCTGCCAGCACTGCCAGCAGGGCCTCACAGCGGATCTGACACCGCGACCAGAACCTCAGCCAACCCCGCCGCCACACAGCTGGCCGGACCGGGACCCCGCCGAGGACCACCGCTGAGCCGCCAGGCGCCGGTCGAGGAGGCGGAGGGCACCGGCCGGTGAGTACGCTCGCGCCCGGGTCCGTTCCGACCGACGGGAGACGAGTCATGAGCGACGCCGACGCGCCGTTGTCCGCAACCCCCCGCACCCGGCTGCGCCGCATGAGCCAGAAGGGACGCGGCGACCGCGCCGCCCTCTTCGAGGTGCTGCGGGCCGGTCTCGTCTGCCACCTCGGCGCGCTGGTGGACGGCTGTCCGATGGTGGTGCCGACCGTCTACGGCTTCGACACCACGCACCTGTTCCTGCACGGCTCGGTGGCCAGCCGGAGCCTCACCACCGACGCCGAGGTCTGCGCCACGGTCACGGTCGTCGACGGGCTGGTCCTGGCCCGTTCGGTCTTCGAGCACGGGGTCAACTACCGCAGCGCGATGGTCTACGGGACCCCGCGCAGGGTCGTCGACGCCGAGGAGAAGCGGTACGGCCTGCGGTTGCTGACCGAGCACGTCGCGCCGGGCCAGTGGGACTACACCCGCGGGCCGAACGGCAAGGAGCTCGCGGCTACGGTCCTGCTGGCGCTGCCACTGGCCGAGGCGTCGGTCAAGACCCGCAGCGGCCCGCCCGACGACGGCGCCGGCCCGGACGCCGCGCTCGGCCTCTGGGCCGGTGAGCTTCCCCTGGTCGCGACGTGGCAGCAGCCGCTGACCGATCCCGCGCTGCCCGCGACCGTGGCGGTGCCGGCGCACGTGGCCGCACGCGCCGGGACCCGCGCCGACCGGTCCTGAAAGCACCGGCGCGGGCCGGGTTGCCGACCGGCGCCGCTAGCGCAGTTGCCGCGCCAGCTCGGTGAGCGACACCCCGGGCTGGACGGCCGCGCAGGCCGCCACCACCGCCAGCGCCCGGGGCACGCCCTGGCAGTGGGCCACTATCCCGCGTACCGCCTCGGGTTCCGTCGCGAGGCGGTGCGCGCCGAGGCGGGCCCGCAGCAGCTCGTACGCCTCCTCCGGGGCGAGGCGGTCGAGCACGACGGGGTGCGCGACCTCTCCGGCGACCAGCCCGGTGAGCCGGTCCCGGCTGGTCACCAGCACCATGCACCCGGCCGCGCCGGGCAGGAGTGGCCGGACCTGGTCGGCGTCCCGCGCGTCGTCGAGCACGATGAGCATCCGCCGTCCGGCGAGCAGGCTGCGGTACAGCCCGACCCGGGCGTCGAGGCCACGCGGGATGCCGCCGGCCGGCCCGGCGAGCGCCTCGATGAGGCAGCCCAGCGCGTCCGAGGGCGACGCCGGTGACCTTTGTGTCCGGTTGCCGCTCAGGTCGATGTGGAGCACCCCGTCGGCGAAACGGGTCGCGAACCGGTGCGCCCAGTGCAGCGCCAGTGCGGTCTTGCCGATCCCGGCGCGGCCGATGAGGACGCAAACCACCACGGTGGACATCTGCCGGGGGCCACCGTCGAAGAGCCGGTCGAGTTGGGCGAGCTGGGCGACGCGGCCGGTGAAGCCGGGCACGTCCAGCGGCAGTTGCATCGGCCGCGGCCGGGGCGGTGGCGATGACGGGCCGGGCGGGCCGGGCAGGCCGAGCGCGTCGCGGATCAGTCGGACGGTGGCGGGCCGGGGCCGCAGCACCCGCGCCGACTCCAGGTTGCGGATGCTGCGCACGCTCAGCCCCGTCCGGGCCGCCAACTCCTCCTGGGTGAGGTGGGCCCGCTGTCGGGCCGCGACGATCTCATCACTCAGGGTAACCGGGTAGTCGATCACCATGCCATCCCCACTCGCCTGCTCCGTGCGGGTCTGGCCGATTCGTGCCGACGGTACGCCGTAGCCGGGGCCACTGATCCGGGAGTCGGCCGAGATGTTGCCGTTGAACTGCCGGTTGTCTGCCTGTTCGCAGAGCGACCCTACGCCGACAGTGGCAGTGCCGCCATTCGCCGCGGCGAATCAATCGGAGCCGGGGAGGCGGTGTTTCGAGCAGCGGTCCGCCGTGACCCATCGTGGCTTGGTCACGCACCGCGCCGCCCGGCGCGCGCCGGGCCCGGGGCCGGTCCCCGCCCCCGGTGGGGACGCCCGCGCCGCCGTCACCGCCGGGCCGCCGGCGCGGGCCCCGCCCCGGCCGGTGGCACGCCGCCGACCGGCCCGCGCCACGACGCCGGCGGGACGCGAACCCGCCGTCACGCCGACGACCGCCGCCCCCGGCGGGCCGTCGGCGCCGACCCACGGCCCTGCCGCTCAGGTCACCCGCGATCAGGAGGACAAGCATGCGGAAGTACGTCAGCGACACCGCGCAGCTCACCGACGAGTACGGCATTCAGATCGGCCGCTGGAAGCAGTACCGCGACCTGGGGCCGCTGCCGTTCGACGCGATGTGGTGCGTGATCCCGCCCGGTGCCAGCAGCGCCGAGGACGTGCACCCGGAGGTCGAGTTCGCGGTGGTGACCCGGGGCACCGCCATCTACGAGGCGGCCGGGGAGAAGGTCGAGGTGCCGACCGGCGGGGTGATCCTGCTCGACCCCGAGCGGTCCCACGTGATCCACAACCCCTCCCCGGAGGTCCCGCTGACCATCCTGAGCATCTACTGGATGCCCCGGACCACCGACGCCGACGCCGAGGGCGGCCGGGACGCCGGGGCGGGCCGTGACTGACGGCGCCGCCCCCGCCGGGGTGGTCCTCGTGGTGACGCCGCCGCCGACACCGAACGGGCCGCTGCACGTCGGGCACCTCTCCGGCCCGTACGTCGCCGGGGACATCGCGGCCCGCGCGCTGCGCGCCGACGGCCGCCGGGTCCTGACCCAGTGCGGCCTGGACGCCCACCAGAACTACGTGCCGGCCCGGGCCGAGGCGCGCGGCGAGGCACCCGCGGACACCGCCGCGCACTACGGCGCGCTGGTGGGCGAGGCGCTGCGCGCGGCGCGCATCGGGTACGACGTGATGGTCGACCCGCTGGTCGACGCGGGCTACCGCGACGCCGTGGCCCGGCTGCTCACCGAGCTGGTCGAGGCGAAGGTCGTCGAGCTGGCCCCGATGTCGCTGCGCGCCTGCGCCGGCTGTCACCGGATCCTGCACCACGCCCGGGTCGTGGGGGCCTGCCCGCGCTGCGGGGCGGGGGCGGCCGGCGGCACCTGTGAGGGGTGCGGCAGCTTCCTCGCCGCGGCGGACCTGGTCGACGCCCGCTCGACCTGCTGCTCGGCCGCCCCGGAGCCGGTGACCCACCAGGTGCCGGTCCTCCGGCTGGAGGAGCACCGGGAGCGGCTGTGCGAGTTCTGGTCCCGGGCGGTCCTGCCGCCCCGGCTGCGCCGGCTGGTCGCGGCGTACCTCGACACGGGGCTGCCGGACGTCGCGCTGGCCTACCCGAGCGACTGGGGCATCGAGTGGGGCGACGG
Organism: Micromonospora sp. NPDC049240; assembly: GCF_040647835.1. Lineage (NCBI taxonomy): Bacteria > Bacillati > Actinomycetota > Actinomycetes > Micromonosporales > Micromonosporaceae > Micromonospora > Micromonospora sp. NPDC049240. Next base: position 94,063 of record NZ_JBEZCX010000002.1, on the reverse strand, counting down.
CCTGCGGGTGGACGTCTGGGCCGAGATGGCGCTGGCCAACCTGGTGCTGCCGGCCCGCCACCTGCGTCCGGGGGTGGACACGCTGACCGGTTACCTCGACGCCTGGGGCGACGTCGACGAACAGTGGCTGTTCCTCGGCATCGACAACGCCTTCTACTACGCGGTGCTCATCCCCGCCCTGCACCTGGCCGCCGGGCTGCCCGAGCGGCCGACCGGGCTGGTGGTCAACGAGTTCTACCGGCTCACCGGCGCGAAGTTCTCCACCAGCCGGGGGCACGCCATCTGGGCGCACGAGTTCCTGGCCACCGAGGACCCGGCGGTGGTCCGGGCGTTCGTGAGCTGGGACCGGCCGGACAGCTACGAGTCCGACTTCCTGCCGGCCGCGTACGAGGCGTTCAAGGCCGGCTACACCGCGGCGCTCGACGGCGCCGGCCCTCACCTCGACGCGGCGCTGGCGGACATCGAGCTGACCCGGGGCGAGCGGGCGTTGCGCCCGGACGCCTTCGACCCGGCCGCCGCGGTCCGCGCGGCGCTGGCCGCCGCCGGCAGCCGACCCGAACGGGCGGCCCGGCTGCTGGGCCTCGTCGGCGGCACCCTCCCGGCGGGCGCGGGTGACTGAGCCGCGGGTGCTCGTCGTCGGCGCCGGGCTGGCCGGGGTCCTGCTGGCCCGGCGGTTGCAGGACGCGGGCGCCGAGGCGGTGCTCATCGGCACGGCGCCCGACGGCCCGACCGGCGGGTACCGGGACGCCACCGCGGCGTCGGGCGGGCTGGTCCGGGCCTTCGAGCCGGAGCCGGCCGCCCGCGCCCTGGCCGCCGCCAGCCTCGCCGAGCTGCGGGGCGACCCCGGCCTGGCGGCGGCGGCCGGCTGGCGGCGCACCGGCTCGCTCTACCTGCTCGAACCGGACACCGTCGCCGGGGGCGGCGGCGGGATCGGGGCCGGTGCCGCCGCGGTCGACGCCGAGGTGCTCACCGCTGCGGAGGTCGCCCGCCGCTTCGGCGTCGACGGGCTGCCCGAGCACGCCGTGGGGGTCTGGGAGCGCCGGGCCGGCCACGTGGTGCCGGACCGGCTGCGGCGGGCCGTGCTGGCCGGGCTGACCCGGACCGAGGCCGTGCCGATGGCCCGGCTCGACGGCGACACGGTGGAGTTGCGCGACGGCCGGCGGCTCGCCGGTGACCTCGTGGTCGTGGCCGCCGGGGCGTGGACCCCGGGACTGCTGCGGGCCGCCGGGCTGGCCACCCGCCTGCGCACCAAGCACATCCAGTACGCCCACCACGCCGTGCGCCGCGCCGACCTGCCGTCGTTCGTGGACGAGACCAGTGGCCTCTACGGCCGGCCCGCCGGCCCCGGACGCCTCCTGCTCGGCCTGCCCAGCTCCCGCTGGGACGTCGACCCGGCCGCCCCCGCGCCCGACGCCGAACTCGCGGCGCGGGTCCGAGTGGTGGCCGCGTCGCGGCTGCCCGGCCTGGACCCGCGCCCGGCGGGCCCGCCGGTCAGCGCGGCCGACTGCTACAGCGAGCCCCCCGGCCTCGCGCTGCGGGCCGTCTCCGGGACCGTGCACACCTTCACCGGCGGGAGCGGGGGCGCCGCCAAGACCGCCCTGGCCGCCAGCCGACGCGCAGCCAGCGCTCTGCTGGACCACCCATCGTCCGTCGGGGTTCCGACGGGTTAGCCGAAGGCAGAGAGATGACGCAGACATACCACACCGTGGGGATCGGCGCGGGGCCCGCGAACCTGAGCCTCGCGGCGATGTACGACGTGCTCGCGCCGCACGAGATCGCGCTGTTCGAGTCCCGGGACCAGCCGGGCTGGCACGACGGGATGCTGCACAGCGGCGTGCGGATGCAGACCGGCTGGGTCAAGGACCTGGTGTCCCTCTACGACCCGACCCACCCCCTGTCGTTCCTCAACTACCTGGTCACCACCGGGCGGGTCTACGCCCTGCTGGGCGCCGGTTTCGACACGATCCCCCGGATCGAGTACCAGCAGTACCTGAGCTGGGCGGCGGGCCAGTTGCCGAACATCGTCTACGGCACCCGGATCGACCGGGTCGACTTCGACGGCGCGTTGGTCAGTCGCAGCGGTGACGTGGCCGTCGCCCGCTCCCGGCACCTGGTGCTCGGCACCGGCACCGTGCCGTTCCTGCCGGACTTCCTCGCCGCCCTGGATCCACGGCACGTCTTCGTCGCCGACGAGTTGCACCACCGCCTGTCGACAGTGGCCGACGAGCCGGACGTGCCGTGGATCGTGATGGGCAGCGGGCAGACCAGCGCGGAGTGCGTGGCGGCGCTGTTGGCCCGCGGGGTCCGGGACATCCGCTGGATCGGCCGGCGGTCGTGGTTCGCGCCGCTGGAGGACTCTCCCTCGGCCAACGACCTGTACCGGCCGGCCTACCAGGAGGCGTTCCTCAACCTCTCCCGGGACGTGCGGGAACGCCTGGTCTCCGGGCAGATCCTCACCAGCGACGGCATCTCCCCGGGCACGTTGCGCGGTATCTACCAGCACAACTACGAGGAGCGGCTTCGGACGGGCCGGTTCCCGGTGACCATCATGCCGAGCCGCACCGTCACCGCGGCCCGGCAGCTCGACGGGGAGATCGAGCTGGAGTGCCTCACCGCCGGCAGCGGCGAGGAGCGGCACCGGGCGGTGCACCTGGTGGTCGCCGCGGGGCGGCAGCAGGCCCCGCTGCCCTTCGACGAGGAGTTGACCGCGCTGGTCGACGTCGACGAGCGGGGTCAGCCCGTCATCGAGTCGGACTACTCGATCCGGTGGAAGCACGCCGACCAGCACAAGATCTTCGTGCTGAACCGGGGGCGTTACGTGCAGGGGCTGGTCGACTCCAACCTGAGCATCCTGCCGGTGCGCAGCGCCATGGTGCTCAACTCGATCGCCGGCCGGGTGGTCTGCCCGTTCCGCGACGAGTTCCTCAGCACCCGGTGGGCGTGACCCGATGGCCTCCTTCGACTACGACGGCCGGGTCTTCGTCGCCGCCGACCAGGCCGGCACCGACCACGGCACGACCGGCGACGCCGGGCCGCTGACCGGGCACTACCACCAGCGCGGCGACCTGGTCTGGGCCGAGATCACCGGCGGCGCGGTGCGGCACGGCTCGCTGGCCGGGACCTGCGACGCCGAGGGGGTGGTGCGCTTCGCCTACCTGGAGGTGCTCACCGACGGCACCATCGTCGTCGGCGAGTGCGTCTCCCGTCCCGAGCGGCTGCCGGACGGGCGGATCCGCCTGCGCGAGCAGTGGCGCCGGCACGGGCCGCGCCGGGACAGCGGCGTGTCGGTCATCGAGGAGGCCGTCCCGGCCCTCGTCGCACAGGAAGAGATCCACCAACATGTCTGACATCCAGCTCGTCAGCTTCGTCGCCGCGAGCATCCTGATCATCGTCGTGCCCGGGGTGGACTTCGCCCTGGTCACCCGGCAGACCGTGCGGTACGGGCGGCGAGCCGGGTTCGTGGTGCTGGCCGGGCTCTTCGTGGCCGCCCTGGTGCACGCCACGCTCGCCACGGCCGGGCTCTCGGCGCTGCTGGTGTCCTCGCCGCGGCTGTACACCGTGCTGCGCATCGCCGGTGCCCTCTACCTGCTCTACCTGGGGGGCAGCATTCTCTGGGCCACCCGGCCCCGACGCCCCGTGCCGGCCGCGCAGCCGGTCCCGGTGGGCGCCGGCGGGGGCGGCGAGACCCCGAGCGCGCCGCCCGAGCCGGCCTCGGCGGCCGACGAGCCGCACGTGGCCCGTCGCTCGTTCGTCATGGGCATCACCAGCCAGCTGCTGAACGTCAAGGTGGTCATCTTCTACGTCTCGTTCGTCCCGCAGTTCGTCACGTCCGGCGACGGCGCGGCGGCCCGCACGGCGGTGCTCGCCGCGACGTTCATCGGCCTCGCGGTGCTCTGGTGGGCGTGCTACATCCTGCTCATCGACAGGTTGCACGCCTGGTTGACCCGCCCGGCGGTGCTCCTGGTCATCGAGCGGCTGACCGGAGTGATCCTGATCGTCCTCGCCGTGCGGATCGCGCTGACCCGGTGAGCACGGCGGTGGCCGGCACCCCGCCTCCGGGGTGCCGGCCACCGCCGCCTGCCCCGCCCGGGGAGCGCGTCGGCGCCGGCGGGGTTCCCGCCGCCGTGACCACGGCGGCATCCGGCCGCTGTTCCCGGCACCGGCCCAGGGCCTGCGACAAGCGACTGCGCGCCTGTCCAACGTTTGAGTGCGGCCACCCGATCCGCTCCGAGACCCGGACGGGCGCCGCGGCGTCCTCCAGGTCGAGCAGGAGGGGCAGCGGCTCCTCGTGGTGGCTTTCTTCGCGCCGAGTGGCGTCACCCGCCCCGAAACTTTCGGCGCTGTGCCGGTCGGGATGCTGACCTGCCGTCCGGTGCTCCTGCTGGCAGCGAGGTCATTGACGGATGACCGGGGCACTGAGTAGCCTCAGCGAACGAATCATCAGATGTAAATATCTCGATAATTTTCCGAGGCGACGACATGGCCACGGCTGACCGTCGGTGAGCCGTCCGTCGGCTTCCGCCCGCGTGCCCGCTGGTGGGAACCCGTCGCCCTGACCCGCCGCGGTCACCCGACCACCGCCGCTCACGATCACCGATGGAGGGCCGTTGAAACGCGTCCGGAGCACCGCAGCCGTCATCGCCACCCTCGCGCTCCTCCTCGCCGGCTGTGGGGGATCAGACGGCACGTCCGACTCGAAGACCTTCGAGTTCTGGTCGTTCGCCAACATCAACCAGAAGGCCGACGTTGACGTCTACACCAAGGCGCACCCGGACGTGCGGGTCAAGCTCACCGAGGTGGGCAGCACGACCGAGACCGCGCAGGCGCTGACCGCCGCGCTGGCCGGTGGCAAGGTGCCCGACCTGGTGCTGATCCAGGCCGACGACCTGCCGAAGTTCATGCAGTCGCCGGACAACTTCGTCGACCTCACCACGCTGGGCGCGGGCGACATCAAGGGCAACTACCTCGACTGGGTGATGGCGCAGTCGACGACCAAGGACGGCAAGATCATCGGCGTGCCGACCGACGTCGGTGGCCTGGCGGTCGCCTACCGGACCGATCTGTTCAAGGCGGCCGGCCTGCCCACCGACCGGGACGAGGTCGCCAAGCTCTGGCCGACGTGGGACAAGTTCATCGACGTCGGCAGGAAGTACGTCCAGCAGACCGGGAAGCCGTTCGTGGACAACACGCCGACAAGCGTCTTCTTCCAGGCGGTCAACCAGGGCAGCCAGCGCTACTACAGCGCCGACCGCAAGCTGGACTACGACAACGAGCAGGTCAAGTCGGCGTTCGACGTGACGCTGAAGGCCTTCGGCGCGGGCATCTCCGCCAAGCAGGGGTCGTTCTCGTCCGGCTGGACCGCGGCCATGAAGAAGGGCGACTACGCGGTGGTGTGCTCACCGTCCTGGATGCTCAGCCAGATGAAGACGAACGCCCCCGAGACGAACGGCAAGTGGGACATCGCCACCATTCCCGGTGGCTCGGGGAACTGGGGTGGCAGCTTCCTCGCCATCCCCAAGCGCGCCAAGAACGCGAAGGCGGCCTGGAACTACATCTCCGAGATGCAGTCGCCGAAGGGGCAACTGGACCACTTCCTGATGCAGGGGTCGCTGCCCACCACGCCGTCGGTCTACACGGACCCGCAGTTGGTCGGCAAGACCGACCCGTTCTTCAGCAACGCGCCGATCGGCAAGATCTACACCCAGTCGGTGGTGGGGATCAAGCCCTTCTACTTCGGTCCGCAGGACGGCCCCGTCGGCACCGAGTTCCTCAACACGCTCACCAGCGTCGAGCAGGGCAAGGTGAACCCGGCCAACGCCTGGAACACCGCGCTGACAAACGTCAAGAACGCCGTACGCGAATGACGGAGGACTGACGCGCGGCGGCCGGGTACCGCCCGGCTGCCGCCCATCGGGAAGGTGACGCCTTGACCACCATGCTCACCCCGGCCACGGCCGTACCGGACGTCCGGCGGCCCGGTCGCAAGCGGCGGATCCGGCAGGGCGTACGGGAGTCCCTGGCGCCGTACGCGTACATCTCACCGTTCTTCGTGCTCTTCCTGATCTTCGGCCTCTTCCCGTTGCTGTTCACGTTCTACATCTCCCTGTTCGACTGGGACCCCATCGGCGAGCACCGTTTCGTGGGGTTGGACAACTTCTCCGAACTCCTGCACGACCCGCGCTTCTGGGGGGCGCTGCGGAACACGTTCAGCATCTGGGTGCTGTCGACGGTGCCGCAGTTGCTCCTGGCGCTCGGCCTGGCCCACCTGCTCAACCACGCACGGCTGCGGCTGGCCGCGTTGTTCCGGATGTCGGTGCTCGTTCCCTACGTCACCTCGGTGGCGGCCACGACCATCGTCTTCGCCCAGATGTTCGACCGCGACTACGGCATGATCAACTGGTTCCTCGGGTTGTTGGGCTTCGACCACATCGACTTCACGGCGTCGCTGTGGGGCAGCCACATCATGATCGCCACGATGATCGCCTGGCGCTGGACCGGTTACAACACCCTGCTGTACCTCGCCGCGCTCCAGGCGGTCCCCCGGGAACTGTACGAGGCCGCCGCCGCCGACGGTGCGAACGGCTGGAAACAGTTCCTGCACATCAGCATCCCCTCGTTGCGGCCGATCATCGCGTTCACCGTCGTGACGTCGACCATCGGCGGGTTGCAGGTCTTCACCGAGCCGCTGCTGGCCAACCCGGTGGGCGGACTCACGTGCGGAGCGGCACGGCAGTGCCAGACCGTCACCCTCTACCTCTACGAGCAGTCCTTCGGGCAGTTCCACTTCGGCTACGGCGCGGCGGTCGGCGTCGCGCTCTTCGTCATCGTGGTGGCCTTCTCCGGACTCAACTATCTGCTGGCCACCCGCATCCGTTCGGAGCGCCCATGAAGCCCACACCCTCGACCGCCGCGCCCGGGCGGGCCAGGCGGCGCTCGGCCAACCGCGTCCCGCTCCCGGTGTACGCGCTGCTCACCCTCATGGCGCTGGTCAGCGTCTTTCCGCTCTACTGGATGTTCGTGGTGGCGACGACGGACTCCGCCACCGCGACGACGCTGCCGCCGACGATCACGCCCGGCGGCAACTTCCTGCACCTGGCGGAGTTGGTCCTCACCATCGTGCCGTTCGTGCAGTCCCTGCTCAACAGCCTCGTCGTCGCCGGCACGATCGCCGTGGGCCAGGCGCTGCTCTGCGCCCTGGCCGGCTTCGCCTTCGCCAAGCTGTCCTTCCCCGGCCGCAACACGCTGTTCCTCGTCGTCGTGCTGACCATGACGGTGCCGGCGCAGTTGGCCGTGGTGCCGCAGTACCTGATCATCTCCCAGCTCAACTGGGTGGACAGTCTTCAGGCGGTGATCGTTCCCGGGCTGGTCAGCGCGTTCGGCATCTTCTGGATGCGCCAGCACATCGGCAGCACCATCGACGACGAGCTGATGCAGGCGGCGCGGGTGGACGGCGCGACCACCTGGCAGATCTTCTGGCGGGTAGCCTTCCCGTTGGTCCGCCCGGCGGCGTACGTGCTGGGGCTGTTCACGTTCGTCTACGCGTGGAACGACTTCCTGTGGCCGTTCATCGTCCTGAAGTCACCGGAGAACTACACCGTCCAGATCGCCATCAAGGCACTGCAACAGAACCGCGACATCGACCTGGGCCTGGCCATGTCCGGCTCCTTCCTGGCCACCCTCCCGCTGCTGGTGCTGTTCGTCTTCGTCGGACGACGTCTGGTGCAGGGCATCATGGAAGGCGCCTTCAAGGGGTGAGCGTGCCGGTCCCGTCATCCGGTCGGCCGGTAGTCGAACCAGTCGAACCCGGCGGTTCCCTCGGTGACGTACATGCCGATGACCCGTCCGGTGAAGCCGGAGGCGACTTCGGTGGACAGGTAGCGCCCGTCCAGCTCCGCCAGGTACGCCCAGCCGTCTCCGGTCTCGACCTCGAACCTGATCGTGTCACTGCCGGCGGCCACGACGCCCACGTGGCCCGCCCGCGCGAGATCGTCGGACGAGGTGACCGTCGGCGGCAGCACGTCGGTGCTCCGGATGCTCAGTGCCACGGTCACCGCCCCCGCCGGCACCTGACACTCCCCGAACACCTGGCGGAACGGCCCGACCCGGCCGATGACCCGAGCCCGGCCCCGCGCGAGTTCCAGGTCGTAGTGGTGGGCCTCGTCGATCCTGATCGTCAGGCCGGACCGGCCGGAGCCGGGATCGACGCGGGCGCTGACCCGGCAGTCATGGTGCTGCTGGCGACGGCCGACGATGACGGCGCCGCTCCGGTCGAGGCTGTCGCCGGTCGCGTGCAGGGTCAGCCAGCCGGGCCGCTCGGTCAACGACCAGGCCGAGGCGGGCCGCTCACGGGGGGAGATCCACTGTGCGCCCAGCCGCTCGTCGTCGAAGTCGTCCCGGTCGTCCCACCCGGTCGTCCCCGCCGAGCCGGTCCCGCACCGGACGGGTTCGACCACCGGCCACCCGTCGACCCAGCGCACCGGCACCAGGAACGTCTCCCGCCCGAGTACGTGGTAGGGCGGCCAGTGCCCCTTGGCCCGGATGCCCAGCAGGACCATCCACCAGCTGCCGTCCGCGGCCTCGACCATGTCGGCGTGCCCGGTCGCCTGCACCGGCTGGTCGGTACCGCGATGCGTCAGGATCGGATTGGCCGGCCCGGGCTGGAACGGCCCGCGCGGCGAGCGCGCGCGGGCGACGCTCACCGCGTGGCCGGTGTGCGTACCGCCCTCCGAGACGAGCAGGTACCACCAGTCACCGACCCGGTACAGGTGCGGCGCCTCCGGGTACTGGCCACCCGTTCCCGACCACATCGGCACCGGCCCCTCGAAGACCTCTCCGGTACCCGGGTCGATCCGGTACGACTCGACCCCGGACACCGTCAGCCAGCAGTTGCCGTCGTCGTCCCACGCCAGCGACGGGTCCACGTGCGGCAGGTCCAGGTAGACCGGATCCGACCACGGGCCGGCGGGATCGGTCGCGGTGACGATCAGGTGTCGACCGAGCGTGACGTTCGTCGTGACGACCCAGAACCGGTCGTCGTGGTAGCGGATCGTCGGCGCGTAGATACCCCGCGAGGCCAGCGTGTCGGGGGGCAGCCGAAGCTGACCGGCGCGGTCGAGCACGTTGCCGATCTGGCGCCAACTGAACAGGTCCCGACTGTGGAAGATCGGCACACCGGGCGAGTACTCGAAGCTCGAACACACGAGGTAGTAGTCGTCACCGGCGCGGCAGATGCTCGGATCGGGCCAGAAACCCGGGAGGATCGGGTTGCGGTAGCTGGGGGACTCACCGTGGGCGGACACGGCATGAGTGTCGATGTCGTGAAGCGTCTCGGCAAGCCGGTCGTGTCGTCGATCACCGCCAGCACCGAGGCTGAGTGATGACGAGCCTCCGCCGCCGACTGTCCGGCCGGCTCCGGCGCGCCCGTCGCCACGCGGCCACCGAGCCGCCGTACGCCCTCACCGTGCGGCGCGGGCTGCGCGTGCCGATGGACGACGGTGTCGAGCTGCGCGCCGACCTCTACCTGCCGCTCGGCACGGTCGAACCGCCGTTGCCCACTGTCGTCGTCCGCTCGCCGTACGGCCGGCACGGCTCCCTCACCCACGCGCCGGCGCTGGCGGGCGAGGGGTTCACGGTTCTGGTGCAGAGCTGCCGCGGTACGGGCGGCTCCGGTGGCAGCTTCCGGCCGCAGCTCGACGAGCAGCGCGACGGCATGGCCACCCACCGATGGGTACGCCGCCAGCCCTGGTTCACCGGCACCGTCGCGACGTACGGGGAGAGCTACCTCGGCTACGTCCAGTGGGCCGTGGCGGGACGGATGTGCCGGGACGACCCGGGGAACGCGCCGGACGCCCTGTGCCTGAACGTCACGATGGCCGACCTCGGCGCGGTCACCTGGAACAACGGCGCCTTCTCGCTGGGCGGCTCGCTCGGCTGGTCGCGCCGGATGGCGCTGCGGGGCATGCGTGGCGCGCTGGTCCGGGCGCGGCTCGCGTGGCGGCCGGACCGGAAGCTGGCCGAAGCCTTCGACGTCCTGCCCCTGTCCCGCGCCGACACCGTCGTGGCCGGCCACCCGATCGGCTGGTACCAGGACTGGCTGGCCCACGAGAGCCTCTCCGACGACTACTGGACCCGGCAGTCGCACACCGCGTCGGTGCCCGACGTCACCGCACCCGTGTACATGGCCACCGGCTGGTACGACATCTTCCTTCCCTGGCAGTTGCGCAACTACGCCCAACTCGCCACGGCCGGTCGCCCGCCACGGCTCACCATCGGCCCGTGGGGCCACCGCGGCGACCGGAGTCCGTTCCTCGCCGAGTCGATCGCGTTCCTCAAGGAACACTTCGCCGGCGTGCCCGCGGCCCGGCCGGCGCCGGTGCGCGCCTTCCTCACCGGCGCGGAACAGTGGCGTGACCTACCCGCGTGGCCGCCGCCGGGCACCGTCGTGCAGCGGTGGCACCTGCATCCGTCCGGGCTGCTCGACGCGGCCGTACCCGCCGGGGGCAGCACCCGCTACACCTACGATCCGGACCGGCCCACACCCGCGCTCGGTGGTCCCGGCCCGGCCCCCGGCCCGGTCGACAACAGCGCCCACGAACGCCGTGCGGACGTGGTCGTCTTCCGTGGTCCACCGCTGGCGGACGCTGTCGTCCTCGCCGGGGAGCCGATCGCCCACGTGCGGTTCCGCTCGACGGCGGCCAGCGCGGACGTGTTCGTCCGGATCTGCGACGTGCACCCCGACGGCCGCTCGATGAGCGTGTGCGACGGCATCCGCCGCCTCGGCGGCGTCGGCACCTCGGCCACCGACCCGCGGCCCGACGAGGACGGTTTCGTCGAGCTGGCGGTGCCGCTGTGGCCGGCGTTCCACCGCTTCGCCGCCGGCCACCGCGTCGCCGTGCAGGTCAGCTCCGGAGCGCATCCGCGCTACGCCCGCAATCCCGGCAGCGGCGAACCCGCCGCCACCGCGACCACGACGGTACGGGCGCGGCAGGAGATCTCGCACGACGGCGCCCACCCGTCCCGGCTCGACCTGCCGGTGTGGACGTGACCGGGCGCGAACGTGTCGACAGCTACGTGACCAACGTCAGGAGGATTCCCCGGATGACATCCGTATTCCATGTGGCGACCACCGGTTCGGATCACGCCGACGGCTGCGCCGAGCGGCCGTTCCGGACGATCAACCGGGCGGCCGGCGTCGCCCAGCCCGGTGACACCGTGGTGGTGCACGCGGGGGAGTACCGCGAGTGGGTGAAGCCACGCCACGGCGGTCTCAGCGACTCCCGCCGCATCACCTACCAGGCCGCGCCCGGCGAGCACGTGGTGATCAAGGGATCGGAGCGTGTCACGGGCTGGGAACCGCTCGGCAGGACGGTGTGGCGGGCGGTCGTCGACAACGCGCTGTTCGGCGCGTTCAACCCGTTCGCCGAGGAGGTGGCCGGCGACTGGATCGTGTACGGCACGGGTGCGCCACGCCGGCACCTCGGCGACGTCTATCTGAACGGCGTGAGCTTCTTCGAGGTGGCGAGCCGGGCGGAGGTCGACGCTCCGCCCCGGCGCACCGAGGTCGTCGACGACTGGACCAGGGTGACCCGTCCGGTCGGCGATCCGGACCAGACCCAGCTCGTCTGGTACGCCGAGGTCGGCGAGCGGACGACGATCTGGGCCAACTTCCAGGGCGCCGACCCGAACACGGAGCTGGTCGAGATCAACGTACGCCGCAGCGTCTTCCACCCGGAACAGCCGCACCTGGACTACCTCACGGTCCGTGGCTTCGAGCTGGCGCACGCGGCCAGCCCGTGGGCGCCGCCGACCGCCGACCAGCCGGGCCTGATCGGACCCAACTGGGCGAAAGGATGGATCATCGAGGACAACGTGATCCATGACGCCAAGTGCGCGGCGATCTCGATCGGGAAGGAGGGGTCGACCGGGCAGAACCACTCCGCTCTGCGTGGCGACAAGCCGGGCTACCAGTACCAGGTGGAGTCGGTCTTCGCGGCCCGCCAGATCGGGTGGGACCGCGAGCACATCGGCTCGCACGTGATCCGCCGCAACACGATCTACGACTGCGGCCAGAACGCGATAGTCGGTCACCTCGGGTGCGCGTTCTCCACGATCGAGGACAACCACATCTACCGCATCGGCGTGAAGCGCGAGTTCTACGGGTACGAGATCGCCGGCATCAAGCTGCACGCCGCCATCGACGTGGTGATCCGGCACAACCGGATCCACGACTGCTCGCTCGGCACCTGGCTGGACTGGCAGGCGCAGGGCACCCGGCTGTCCCGCAACGTCTACCACGACAACTGCCGGGACCTCTTCGTCGAGGTCAGCCACGGTCCCTACCTGGTCGAGCACAACATCTTCGGCTCGCCCGCCTCGCTGGAGCTGTTCAGTCAGGGAGGCGCGTTCGTCCAGAACCTGATCTGTGGCACCGTGCGGCTGGAGCCGGTGTTGGACCGCGCCACGCCCTACCACCGCCCGCACAGCACCCAGGTCGCCGGGTACGCGGTGATCTACGGCGGCGACGACAGGTACGTCGGGAACCTCTTCCTGGGCGGCGACCCGGGCGCCGCCTACGGGGCGGGCGCGGAGGGCGAGGGGCCACCGCTGGCCGGCACCGCCGGATACGACGGCCATCCCGCGTCGTTCGAGGAGTACCTGGCCCGCCTCGCCGACCAGCCGCCGAGCGACCAGCAGAAGTACCTCGACGTGAAGCAACCGGTGTACGCCCGCGCGAACGCCTACACCGCGGGCGCCCGGCCGTTCGAGGGTGAGCGCGAGCCGTGGGTGCTGGGCGCCGCGACAGCGACAGTTGTCGACGAGGACGACGCGCTCTGGCTCGTCACGGATCTCCCCGAGACGTTCGACGAGGCCCGGGTCGGTGTGGTCACCGGCCGGGAGCTGGCACGGGTCCGGTGCGCCGACGCGGAGTTCGAGGAGGTCGACGGCAGCCCCGCCGTCATGGACATCGACCTGTCGGGCGCACCCCGGCAACCTGGACGAGACGGCGCCGTCGGCCCGCTCGCGCGCCTTCGGTCCGGGCCGCGCCGAACACGCCTCTTCTGACCACGGCGGCCCCCGGGTCGCGCGGTGCCGGTCCGCGCCCGGTCCGCCGGGCCTGCTCGTGGACCTGGGGTGCGCCGGCTGACGGCCTATCCGAGCAGTGCCACCGCCGCGGCCAGGGTGGCCAGCGACAGCGTCGTGGTCATCACCACCGCCCGGTTGGCCACCGTCTCGCCGACGCCGTACTCCTGGGCGATGATGAACGTGTTCTGCGCGGTCGGCAGGCCCGCGCACACCACCACGGCGAGCAACTGCGGCGCAGACAGGTGCAGGGCCAGCCCGGCCGCGTACGCGATGACCGGCTGTGCGACGAGCTTCAGCGCGGTGATCGCGGCCAGCGCGGCCGGCTCGGCCCCTGACGGCGATGCGCGGTGCAGCGACGCGCCGAGCGCGACCAGGGCGGTCGGAACCGCGGCGCCCGCCAGCAGGGTGAGCGACGCGTCGGCCACCGACGGCAGGCGCAGGCCGGCAGCCGAGCACCCGACACCGAGCAGCGACGCCAGGATCACCGGGTTGCGCACCGGTAGGGAGGCGATCCGGCGGATCCGTACCCGCCCGGCCGGGTTGCGGTGCCGGTCCAGGGCGACCAGGACCATCGGCGTCACCACCAACACCTGCCACAGCACCACCTCCGCCAGGAACGACACGGTGCCGAGAACCTGCGTGGCGATCGGGATGCCGAGGTTCGCCGAGTTCACGTACCCGGCGGCCATGCCCCAGACCGGCCGCTCGCCGCGCCCGCGACCGAACAGCCGGCTCGCGCCGAGCCACCCGGCCCCGACGACCGCGGCCGTGCTCACCCCGAAAGCGAGCAGCGAGCGACCGGCGAAGCCGGACAGCGGCATGCGGGACAGCGTCAGGAACAGGGCGGACGGCATCGCGAGGTGGAACACGAACCGGCCGAGCACCGACGCCGCCGCCTCACCCAGCAGGCCCTGTCGACAAGCCAGGTAGCCGACCGCGGTGAGGATCCAGATCGGTACGAACGCCGAGATCAAGGTCATGCAAGGGTCCTGTCCGCTTGCGGGCCTCGTCGGGCGCCCGCGTCGGGCCCGCATCCGCTTCCCTCACCGGCCCGGTGGCTCCGCCTCTCCAGTGCCGGGACGACGCCGCCCCGGGGCGAGTCCGGACGTAGCCGTGCCGTTCGACTGTCGGGTACGGCTGCCGGTTCGCCGCCGCGTGCCGCCGGGCGACGGCGGTGGCGCCCGGCAACCAGTCCGGCTGGTGGCCGGGGAGGCCGAAGCCAAATGACATGACGGCACGGTAGTCCGCTCCGGATAATCCTCGACGGGTCGTGACGCGCCCGCCTCGCCATGCTGATCGACGACCCGGAGGCGGAGGAGGTGCGGGCCCTGTCCGCTCGGATGCGTGCCGCCTGGTCGTCGTTCGCCGCGCACGCAGACCCGGGCTGGCCCGCGTACGAGAGGGATCACCGGCTCGTCCAGTGCTTCGACGCGTCGTCCACCGTCACCGCCTATCCGGAGGAGTCCTCCCGCCTGATCTGGGAGAACCACACCTTCTCCGCGCTGCCGTTGATCGGCCGGTGACGGTTCGACATCAGAGCGAGATCCGGTTGGGCAAGCCGGCAGGCGGCCCGGTGGGCCCGGTGGATCGGATGCTGCGGGGACCGTTCGGAGGGTGCCCGCGCGACGCGGGCACCCTCCGAGGGCTGGCGGTGCCGGGTTCCCGGCTCGCCCTCAGCTCGTGGGGCCGGACGCCGCCCCACCGAGGGTCACCTTGAGGATCTTCTCGTTGCTGTTGTTCGGAGTGCTGTCCTTGTCCCCGCCGGTGCTCGTGGTCAGCCACAGGTTGCCGTCGAGGGTCGGTTCGACGGTGCGCAGCCGGAAGTACGTCCCGACGAAGTACTGCTGGACGTTGGTGAGCGTGTTGCCGCTGATCTCCGCACGGTACATCCGGTTGCCACGCAGGCAGGCGATGTAGAGCACGTCCCGGACGATCGCGATGCCGCTGCACGAGGCCTCGGCCACCGGGTACGTCCGGACCGGGGCCCTGAAGTTCGGGTTGGCGCAGTCGCCGGAGGTGCCCTCGCAGGCGGGCCAGCCGTAGTTGCCGCCCTTGACGATGATGTTGGTCTCGTCCATGACGTTGTTGCCGAACTCCTGCTCGAAGAGCCGGCCCTGGGAGTCGAAGGCGAGTCCCTGCGGGTTGCGGTGGCCGTAGCTCCAGACGTAGTTGCCGAAGGGGTTGTCCGCCGGCACGGTGCCGTCGGGGTTGAGCCGCAGCACCTTGCCGCCCAGGTTGTTGGTGTCCTGGGCCACGTCCGGGTCCTGTCCGTCGCCGGCGGCGGCGTAGAGCTTGCCGTCGGGGCCGAACCGCAGCCGGCCGCCGTTGTGGTACTTGTTGCGCGGGATTCCCGTGACGAGCACCTGCTCGGTGTTGGCTTGCAGCGTGCCGTCGTAGCGGATGCGCACGATCCGGTTGTCGGTCGTGGTGGTGTGGTAGATGTACAGCCAGTGGTCGGTGGTGAAGGTGGCCGAGACGGCCAGCCCGAGCACGCCGCCCTCGCCGTTGGTGCCGGCCACGTTCGGCACGCTGCCGATGCTGTGCTTGTCGGTGCCGTCCGGGTTCATGGCGACGATGTCGAACAGGTCGCGCCGGCCGTAGAGGACCGTGCCGTCGGGCAGTTGCACCAGGCCCCAGGGCAGGTCCCTCTCGGTGGTGACCGCCGCGGCGCCGCAGATCGGGCTCGTGCAGCCCGAGCCGGTGTGCGCGGTGACCGCGGCGCTCGCCCCCGAGACATTGCCCTGGGCGTCCCGGGCGGTCACCGTGTACCGGTAGTCGGTGTCGGGCGTCAGCCCGGTGTCGGTGAACGTGGTCGCCGGCGGGTTGCCGGCGGTGCCGGTGGTGGAGCCGACCGCCGTACCGTTGCGCAGGATGGTGTAGCCGGTGACCGCGACGTTGTCGGTGGAGGCCGACCAGGTGAGGGTCACGTCCGTGCCGTTGACCGTCGTGGCCGGGTTGGTCGGCGTGCTGGGCGGAGACGTGTCCTGCTGGCAGAACGGCGGGGTGACCGAGAGCGTGGAGCTGGCCTGCGAGACGTTGCCGGCGGCGTCGCGGGCGTTGACGTACCAGCCCCAGGTGACACCCTGCACGACGCTAAGCGTGGCGGTCAGCGTCCGTCCCGAGACCGAGGTGACGAGCTGGCCGTCGTGGTAGATGTCGTAGAAGGCGACGCCGACGTTGTCCCGGGAGGCGTACCAGGAGAGCGTGACGGACTGGCAGGTGAGCCGGGTGCTACGCAGGCCGGTCGGCCGGGTGGGTGGGCTGGTGTCGGCGGCGAGCCGGGCCGCCGGCCGGCTCCCGGTCGCCGGCGCGGCCGGCGCGGCGTTGGCGGGTACGCCGGTCAGGATGGTGCCGGCGCAGATCAGCAGGGCGAGCGGGACGCGGTGTCGGAGCTTCCGAGGACTCATCCGCACGGGTGCTCCTCCTTTCCGGGGTTCTTGGTCAGTACGGGTAGCCGGGGACGTTGAGTCGCACGCTGTACAGGCCGGAGTCGTTCGTTCGGCCGGAGGTGACGTAGAGGGTCTGCCGGTCGGGTCCGCCGAACGCCACGTTGGTGGTGCCGGCGCCGCCGGAGCGGATCGTGCCGAGCTGCGTGCCGGCGGGCGAGTAGACGTGGATCAGCCCGTCCGAGCCGGAGGCCCAGTACACGTTGCCGGCGCAGTCGACGGTGACCCCGTCGGGACCGCCGAGGTAGTTCACGAAGACGCTGCGGGCGCCGGTGCTGCCGTCGGGCTGGACGACGTACTTGTAGATCTTGTTCTCCGAGTAGGCGCCCACGTAGAGCGTGCTGCCGTCCGGGGAGAGCGCGATGCCGTTGGGTTGCCGCAGCCGGTCGTCCACGAGCGACACCTGGCCGCCGGAGACGCGGAAGACGCTGGTACGTCCGCTCATCTGGTCCGGTCGGTTGCCGCGCTGGAAGTTGGGGTCGGTGAAGTAGACGACGCCGTCGGAACGGACCGTGACGTCGTTGGGTGAGTTGAACGCCCGGCCCTGGTAGTCGGCGGCGACGGTGCTGCGGGCCTGGTCGCTCAGCCGGTATGCGGAGACGTTCCGCTGGTCGTGGGTGGCGGCGATGATCTGCTGGGTGTCGGGGCTGAGCGCCAGGCCGTTGCTGCCGGCGTTGGCGATGAAGGTGTCGAAGGTCGCCGGCGGGGTGAACCGGCGGATCGTGGAGGGCTGCACGTTGTTCGGCCCGGTGCCTGCGGCCATGTCGGACATCAGCAGGTAGCCGCCGTCGGCGATCCAGACCGGTCCTTCGAGGAACGAGAACCCGCCCTGGATCTTGGCCGCGGACACGGAGCTGGCCGGCAGGGGCGGGCCGTACCCGGTGCCGCCCGGGCAGACTCCGGGGGGCGCGCCGGGTGGATCGGCGAGCGGGTTCGTGTGAGCGTTCACATCAGCGGCGCGCCGAGGTGCCGGGGGTGCGGCACCGGCGGGGCCTGGTGCGGTGGTGAGGGCGAGGCACAGGCCGGTGAGTGCGGCGATGGTTGGACGCCAGGTCATCGGGTACTCCCATCGGGATCGGTGAATGCGAGGCCCGTGGGTTCCGGTGGGATGGCCTCGGCCACCAGCGCTTTCTATTGATGAACATCGATGTTCACGTGACGCAGCTTAGGCGAGAAAGCAGCGCCCCGCATCAGTTCGCCACGATCACCTTCGGCGCATGCCCCGAAGGCGTCCGATGATCTGGCCGGGTCGGTGGGGGCGGCAGAATTGGTGCAGGCGGTCGCCACGGGCATCGACTGGCGAGAACCCCTCACAGTGGTGTCGTGGCGAAGGTCGGGCCAGTTCGAGATGTGATCGTGGGTGGGAAAGGGGTTTCCATGGCACTCGCACAGCGACGGATCGGCTCCGCAGGGCTACTGGTGGTAGTCACCGCGTTGGCCGGGGTGGCGACGAATGTGGTGACCGACAGCGGCGGTTGGGCGTGGGGCGTCGCTCTGGGTGTCGCAGTGGCGTCCGCCGCCGGACTGCAGATGTGGCTCACCTCAGGTGAACGCGATGCGAACGAGCCGTCCGAGCCGTCCGAGGTGTCCGAGCCTGCCAGCGGACCGGTGGTGGCGTCCGGCCCGGCCGCGGTGTCGGTCGGCGGTTCGCTGACCCGCGGCGCTCGTATCGTCACCAACGGTACCGGTCCGGCGGCGCCACCGGAACCAACGGCGCACGACGGCACCACCGCGCGTGGGCCTGGCGCGGTGGCGATCGGCCGCGATGCCTCCGGCGAGATTCAGGCAACCGGCAAGATCATCGATGAGGGGTCGTGACCGAACCAGCGCGTATCGCCAACGCGTCCGGTGCCGGTTCGGTCGCCGTCGCCGGAGATGTCGTCAACAGCACCATCACCACCTACGCGACGACCGTTCCCGAGCTGCCGATCGAGGTCGCCTTTCTCGACCCCGCCCCGATATTCGCCGATCTGGAGACCGACCGGTTTGTCGGGCGGGAGTGGCTGGTCGTCGAACTCGATGACTTCCTGCGGCGCCATGCCTGCGGCTACTTCTGGCTCGAGGCCGATGCCGGGGTAGGTAAGTCGGCGCTGGCAGCCCGGCTTGTGTCGGACCGAGGCTGGCTGTGTCACTTCGCGCGGCAGAGTTCCGGCCGTAGCGCCGTGGCGCGGCAGAACCTGGCCGCGCAGGTACTCCGGCGGTTTCCGCACACCGGCCTCGCGGCAGCCGGCATCGTCCCGGCCTGGGCGACGACACCGGAGGGCTTCGGTGTGTTCCTGGCCTCGGCCGCGAGCCGCCTGGCCGCCACCGGTGAGCGGATCGTCCTGGTGATCGACGGACTCGACGAACTGGACGGGGAAGCCCACCAGCTCCCGCTGGGACTACCCGCGGTGTTACCTGAAGGCGTCTTCGTCATCGGCACCTACCGCACGGGACATCCACCCGCCGTTGCCGACAGCGCGCACACCACTGTGACCATCGCGGCTCAGGACGAGCGCAACCGTGCCGACCTGCGAACCTTCCTTGACCGAGCGGTGCGGGAGCCACCGCTTCGGCACGCCCTCGACGCCGCCGGTGTGGACCGTCAGCAGTTCATCGACCGCCTCACCGTCGCCTGCCAGGGCATCTGGATATATCTGCGCTACCTGCTGGCCGAGATCAAACTCGGGCTGCGTGGCTTCGACAATATCGATGATCTGCCCGGCACTCTGTGGGACTACTACCTGCGTCAGGTTCACCATTGGCGGGCAGGACGCGACTGGGAGCACCGTCTCCCGATCCTCGGCCTGCTCACCGCCGTCGACGAGCCGATCACCGCCCAGGCCGTCGCGGATCTGACGGACGGCGAGGTGGCTACCGTCCGGCGGTTCTGCGACGGCCCACTCCGCCCGTTCCTCACTGTTGCCGGCCGGCCCCGGGCCTACCGCATCTATCACGTCAGCCTCCGCCAGTTCCTGAACGGGCGCCTGCCCACCGGTCCCACGCCGGACGACCGGGAGGTCGTGGCGGCGGAGTTGGCCGACGCAGTCCGGCAGGCGCACAGCCGCTGTGCCGACGCCTGTCAGGTGGCACCGGTCTCGTTCGGTGACGGCTATGTGGCCCGGCATCTGGTCCGGCACCTGGCAGCGTCCGGCCGGATGTCCGAAGTCCACGACCTTCTCGCCCGCGGCAGCACCGATGCTGATGGCCGGCCTGCCAATCTCTGGTACGCCACGCACCTGGCAGCGGCGTCCGGCGACACCTACCTTCTCGACGTGGGCACGGCGCTGGCCGATGCCGTCCGGGCCGTCGACACCGCGCTCGCCGCCGGCCAGCCGCCGCAGCGCCTGCCCGAGGAACTGCGCTACCGGCTCATCCAGGTCAGCGTGCACGACATCGCCAACCGCATCCCCGCCGCTCTGCCCGGCGCGCTCGTCGGCGAGGGTCTGTGGGAACTGTCCCGGGCGGCCATGCTGGTGCGCTGGATGACGCAGCCGACCGACCGCGCCCGCGCCCTCGCCGGGCTCTGCCCGTACGTCCCGGAGCCTGACCGTCCCAGCCTGGTCGCCGAAGCCCTGGTGTCGGCGAATGCCATCCCGGTGACCTACGCGAACGCCTGGGACATCGCGGCGGCGCTGGGCCAGATCGCCGCGGTCGCACCACCCGCGCTGCTGGCCCGCGTCTGGGAGGCCGCGTGCCGGATCAGGGACCACGACTTCGGTCCCTGGGTACGTGCCGTCGTCCTGCCGCATCTGCCACTGCCCGAGCGCCGGACGGCCACCGCAGAGGCGCTCGGCAGCGACTTCGGCTATCTCGGCGCCCTGATACCGATCCTCGTGGAGACTGCCCCGGACCCGGCGCGACTACTACGCCCATGGCTCAACCTGGCCGAACTGTCGATCGACGCGTTACGCGAACTGAAGGAGCTTCTGCCGTCCGCGGCACGGCGCGAGGTGTTGGCGGCGTATCACCGCACGGGCAACCTCTCCGAGCCGGCCCGGAGCACGGCGCGCGCCACGCTGACCGTCCTGTTGAACGAGAATGAGCGTTCCCAACGGTGCCGAAAATTGCTGACGGCGTACGGGAATGAGGAAGCAAGCCTCAAGATCGCGCCGGATCTGCTCCGGCTGGTGCCACCCGCCCTGCACCCGGCGTTGTTCGATCGGATCCGCAACGACCGGGGGAGCATGGATATCACCGAAGCCGTGGAAGAGGACATGGCCATGGCGTCCGGGCACACCGCGGACTGGAACGACGTCATGGCCCGCCAGCAGATACTTGCCGAACGCCTGGTCTGCGTCGCGGACCTGCTGCCGGACGACATCCTCGACGAGGCGGTCAGCCGGGTCGCCGCCTCGGCCCGCGGGGGGTCCCATCATTTCCCGCTGCCCCTGCCCCGTTTCGCGCAGGCTGCGGCGGTCCTGCCGGACCGGCATCTGCCGGTCCTGATCGCTTCGGCTGGCCCGGTTGAGCTAGCCGTACTCGCGTCGGCCGTACCGGAGAAACATCTCGATGCCGTGCTGCGGCAGGCGCATGACCATCCGGCTGTGGCGGCGGCTGTCGTTCCCCGGATCACCGACCCGGTGCGGCGCCGGACACTGCTGTCCGACGCGATCAACCGGGTGATGGAACCGCAGAAGCCCAGCCCGGTCTCGCTGGCCGCGTTCCGGAACTCGCCGCCGCCCACGACCGACACCCCCCAGCCGTCCAGCTACGACGAACCGGCCCTCGCCGCCATCGCCCGGCTGATCGACGAAGCACCCGGACTGGACGCCGGAAACATCCTTGACCGGGCCGCCATGCTTGCCCGCAAGCGATGGTGGCTCAGGCCCTCCGCCGTGGCGGCGGTCGGGCCCAGACTACGGCCAGAGGCGCTTGAGGAAGCCATGCGACAGTTCCAGCCGGACGAGCAGACGAACGTCGCGCCGGTGATGGTCGGGCTGGCCGCAGCCGCACCCGGTGTCGGCGATTCCGAGCTGCTCGCGTTTCTGCGCCGGATGCTGCCGGAGAACAACCGGGCCACGTTCATGGAAATGCTCGACGTCGCGGCATCGCGGCTGGCCCGGATAGCCGGCCCGGCCCACGCGACCACCTGTGCCACCGCGATCGAGGAGTGTTTTGCCTGGTGGTGACGGCACCCCGCCGGGCGCGTGACGACGCACCCGGCGGGCAGTTCCGGCAGGATCAGGAAGAGATGTTGCGAACGGTGTTGTAGAGGCCGGCCACCTGGTTGCCGTAGTACGGCGAGTACATGTACTGCGGAAGGTTGTTGTACTTGAAGTCGTTGTGTCCGTTGATGAGGCCCCAGTTGCCGTCGAACGCCATGAGCCAGGGACCACCCGAGGAGCCACCGGTCATGTAGTTCGTCATGTAGATGGTGCCGCCGCCACCGTCGTAGGTCGGGCCGTTCTCGGCCCAGAGGGTCTGCCCGTTGAACGGGGAGGCCTGCGGATATCCGAAGGCGTAGTCGTACTGGCCGAGCGCCTGGTTCCAGGCGATGCCCTGGCCACCGAGGTAGTCGGTGATCCGCCAGCCGTTGACCCGTCCGATGACCGCCGAGCCGACGTCGTTGGCGAAGTCGCCGTTGTTGTTGTACCAGGCGCTGGTGGTCCAGAGCCCCGTGGCGTACCAGTAGCCGTACGGCGCCGAGCCGTTGACGTAGTTCGGGACGAAGGCCCAGTTCGTGGCCCACTGGAGGTTGCCGGTCATGCAGTGACCGGCGCTCCACACCGAGGACTTGCCCTCGGTGTTCACGACCGCGGCCGAGCAGACGTAGTTGAGGCCGCTGAGCGTGAAGAAGACCTTGCCGGTGGTCCGGGCGGTCGGGTGTCCGACCGGGTAGGCCGGGTCGTAGGCGTCGGTGCCCATCTCGGGCAGGTCAGCTCGGGGCTTGGCCACGGGCGGAGCCGGCGCCACGCTGCCCGCCGTGCCCTGCGGACGGCTCGCAGCACCGGTGACCTGGCCGGGGCGGGCGTTCTTCACCGCCGGGATCTCGCTTTCCGGCAGCGCCGCGCGCATCCGATCCGGGGTCCAGTAGGCGGCCAGCGCGGCGGCGCGGGCGTCGACGCCGGTGCCGTGGGCGGTGCGGGCGACCTCGGGGCTCAGTTGCGCGACCACGCCGACGACGCCCTTGTGGGACGTGTCGGGCTTCGCCTGGGCGGTGCCCGCGGTGGTGAGCGTCACCGCGGACAACGCGGTGACCAGCGCGAGGCTGCTCAGCAGTCTCCGGGACATTCTCCCTGCCTCTCCGGGTGGGGTGTGGGGGAGATAGAAAGATACGACGGAGAAGCGGAGAAGCAGTCATCAAAATGCGTCGGATGTCATCTGGAGAAAGACCTCGCCAAGCGAGCAAACATTGACCTGCTTGACTGAGATGGGTGAAGCGGTGTTACTCCCGACATTACGCCAAGCAGGCAGTGGGAATTAATATCGATGTCATCAATTTTTATCAGAGTCGGCCTCGGTCGGCGCTTGGCTGACGTCATGGTAGATCACTTATGCGCTTGATCCAACCGCCACCTCGGCTTGTGAAGTGCGGCGGCACCCGTGGCAGTTATCGCATTGATGCAGGTCATCCAAAATGGATCAGGAGGCGGACGGCTGATGACCCACTGCCACAACCCGTACCACGCCGAGACCGGCACGATGATCAACCTCGGGTACCTGGCCTGAACCGGCGCGGTGACCGGGCGTCCACGCGGACCCGGCCACCGCGCTCCCGGTCAGATCCGGGCCAGGATGGACTTCATCGTGTCGATCTCGGCCCGCTGGCTGGTGCTGATCCGCTCGGCGAGGGCCTTCGCGTCACTGTTGGCGCCCTGGGCGGCCTCGGTCCGGGCCATCGTGATCGCGCCCTCGTGGTGGGCGATCATCATGGTGAGGAACCGCTTGTCGAAGTCCCGCCCCGAGGCCGCCGCCAGCCGGGCCATGTCGACGTCGGACATCATCCCCGGCATGCCGTGATCCATCCCCGGCATCCCGGAGCTGGTCGGGCTGGCGCTGTCACCGTGGCCCATGCCCGGCATGCCGCTGTTGCCATGATCCGCGCCGGGCATGCCACTGCCAGGGGTGGCGCTGCCGCTTCCGGTCGGCACGGGCGCGCCCCAGGCGCGCAGCCAGCCGCTCATCGTGGCGATCTCCGGTGCCTGGGCGTCCTTGATCTGGGCGGCGAGCTGCTTGACCTGCGGGTCGGCGGCCCGGGTGGCGGCCAGGTCGGCCATGGCCACGGCTTGCTGGTGGTGCGGGATCATCATCTGCGCGAACATCACGTCCGCCGCGTTGTGCGCCGAGGCGGACGCGGCGTCGGACGCGGCGGTGGCGGTGGGCGTGCTGTGGCCGCCGCCGGCCGCACTGTGGTCGTCGCTGCCGCAGCCGGTCAGGACGACGGCGGCGGTGGTGAGGCTGACGCCGGCCACGAGGGCACGACGCAGGATGCTACGGGTCATGACGAGGTAAGCCTTTCGGAGTCGGTGAACGTGCGCGGAAGCGATCGCGCGGACACCCCCTGGGGATGTCGCGGCGGAGTCGCTCCTATACCCGCAGCACCGACACCGCGGCGACGCGTTGACCCAGCCGGGATGCCGTGGGCGGTCCCCGGGAGGCGGCCGGAGACGACCAGCGCAGACGGCCGGGCGCGGAAACCGTCCGTGTCACCAACAGCGCCGCGGCGAGCGCCAGCGCCGTCCCGAACGCGCCGATCACCGCGAGGCACACGGCCCAGCCCGGCAGGTGTCCCGGCGTACCGTCCGGCGCGGCGGCCAGCCTGGGGCACCCGTCGCCGGCGCACCCGCTCGGGACGGCGCCGCTCATCGCGGCAGCGCCGCTCGTCAGGTCCGCTGCCGGTGCCGTCGCCGGATGCGCGCCCGGGCGCATGCCATGCCCGGCGTGGCCGCCGGGCATCGCCAACTGGTGACCCAGGCTGTGCATCGCCGCGAGCCCGATCAGGGTGGCGGCCAGCAGCAGGAAGCGGACGACCCATCCGCCCCGCGTCGCCGACACACCGGTCACGGCCATCACGCTACCGTCACCCGGTCTCGCGTACCGGCTTCGAGGCGCTCGTCCACCGGGCGAGTCGTTCGCGGGCCCTGACGATGTCGGGATGGCTCCTCTCGAGCACCGTGAGCCGGTCGGTGAGCACCCTCTTCAACAACGCCACCGCGAGGTGCGGATTCCCCTGCTCGCCGTACAGTTCGGCAAGTGACGCCTCAGTGGTGAGGGTGTCCGGGTGGTGCGTGCCGAGGGCTTCCCGACAGTCCTTGACGAGCTGCTGCATGTCGCGCAGTGCCCGGGCGGAGTCACCGGCGGCGGCACGCCATCGGGCCAGTCGGTACCGGGTCGCGAGCGTGTCGCGATGCTGGGCGCCGAGTACGCGACGACGGTCGTCGAGCAGCGATTCGAATGCCGCCGCGGCGGCTGCCGGCTCACCCGCTTCCCCGAGCCAGTGGGCGAGATGGTGTCGGGTGTCAAGCGTGTCCGTGTGGTCGTCGCCGAGAATGCGGACGCGATCCATCAGGACCGACCGGAGTGCCGCGACGGCGCCGCGCGGATCGCCTGCGTAGCCGAGCCATCCGGCCAGGCTGTTGCGGTTGTTGAGGGTGTCCGGGTCGTCCGGGCCCAGAATCCGGATTCGATCGGCCAGCAGTGCGCTGAGTTCCGCGACCGCTCGCTGCGGCGCACCCGCGCGCCCGTGCCAGCCGGCTGCGTGGTGGCGCGCGTTGAGTGTCTGTCGGTGGCGTGGCCCCAGTGCCCGTTGGCAGTCCGCGACGAGCCGCTGGGCCGCAGCGGCGGCGTTGCTGGGTGCCCCGGCTTCGCCGCGCCAGAACGCAAGGTCGCCACGGGCGGCGAGCGTGTCCGGATGGTCTTCGCCGAGGAGTCGCGACGCCGTCTCGTTCAGCCATTGCGCGAGTCGTACGGCCGCCGCCACGTGACCGGCTCGACCGAGGCTGGTGGTTGCCCGGAACAGCAGCGGGTGCACGCCGTCGCGGACGAGTTGGTCGCCGGCGTGCCGGTGGAGTGCGAGCGCGTTGGAGTGCAGAATTTCTTCCGGTATGTCGTTGCCGCCGGTGTCGAGCCAGATGGCGTTGAGCGCGTCTGCCGCCGCACGGAGTGCGTGTCGCCGCCGAGAACTGCCGAGGCCGTCCCGGGTGGCCCGCTGGACCAGGGCGTGCACCCTGACCACAGCCGCCGAGTCGTCGACGGTCACCAGGTTCAATCGGTGCAGGCTGCCCAGCGCGTCGGAGGCGTCGCCGGTTCGGAGTTCGGCGGTCGGTCGCCGCCGGGCGAGGTAGGCGCGGACGGCTGCGTGCTCGAAGAGCACGACCGGGATGCCGTTGGGATCCAGCCAGGCGGCCGTGTCCAGTAGGGGACGCGCCAGGCCCTTCGGGCGCAGACGGTCGGCGAGCCGGACCGACAGTGACCAGGTCGCGCTGACGGCGGCGTGATAGTCGTCCGGCAGGGCGTCGGGCTCGGGCAGGAGGTCGGCGAGTTTCGCGAGCCTGGCGGTGAGGCGCCGTCGGTACTCCTGGCAGGTCAGTCCGCGATCCTGGATGTAGGCGGCGGCCTGACCCATCGCCACCGGCAGGTGTCCAAGGTCGTTGGCCAGTTGGGCCGCTCCGTGCATGCGCTGTGGAGCGGTGGCGAACTTCTTGGTGAGGTACGCCATCGATTCGGCCGGGGTGAAGGGTTGCACGGTGATGAACCGACGGCCCTCGTGGGCCAGGGCGGCGTCGCGACGCCTCGTCGTGACCAGAGTTCGACCGTGGGCGGTGTTCGGCGGCCAGAGATCGGCGATGTCGCCGGGAGCCGCCAGATCGTCGAGGACGACGAGCCATCGCCGGTCGGTGCTGGCGGCCCAGGCCAGGAACCTGCGGGCCGCCTCGGTGTCGTCCATCTGGTCGGCGCCGGTGGCGAACTGGGCGGCTTGCGCGTAGGCCGCGACGATGCCGTGGCGGTGGGCGGCATTGGCCCAGACCAGCATGTCCAGGGCGCCTCGGGTCCACAGGTCGAGGGCGTGGGCGACGGCCATCTGGGTCTTGCCCACACCGCCCAGCCCGGTCAGGACCGACGTCGGTTCGGAGTTGGTCGTACCCGGGCGGTCAGCGGCCAACTCGCTGCTGATCGGCCGGCGCTGCCAGCAGTCGGCGGCGTGGGGTACGACACCGATGCGACACGGCCAGTGCGGCTCCCCGGTGCGGTGGACCCGGGTACGGGTCGGGGCGGCCGGGGCACCGGCGAGTCCCGCATCCGCTCCGCGTAGGTGCGCGCGGCATTGACGTCGTATTCGGTTCCACCGAGTGCCTCGGCGATGGCGGCTGCCGCGTCGGGGCTCGGCCGCTTCCGGCCGCGGAGGACCTCACTGAGGAAACCGACCGAGTATCCGGACCGGGCGGCGACCGCCCGCAGTGAGGGGACGGCCCCGCGACCGGATGTCTCAGCGGGGGCGCGGAGGCGCTGCCAGAGCACCAGAATCTCGGCCTCCCACGCCTCCGACACCCCGCCATTGTCCAGCTCTGCGTAGTCGACAACAACGCTCCGTGTCGGTACTCCCTGCTGGTGCGCCGTTCACCGTTCGCTCATGATCGCTCGTTGGTCCACCGTCACCGCAGCTCAAGCCCCCTGCTGGGGCGACCGTGTTCGCTGTCCACACCGTTGACGAGCCCCGGTGCCGACGCTTGGCGAAACACCCGTACGAGCTAGAAGGGAAACTCGGATGAGACCTCAACTGATCGGCCGCCGGGTGGCGGTGGTCAACCTGGTGGCGTCGCTGATCGCCATGGCGAGCGCGCTCGCTCCCGCCTCCGCCTCCGCCGCCACCGACGGCGACCTGTGGTGGCCCTCGAACGGAACGGTGACCGGCACGTGCGGCGAGCCCCGTCCGACCCACACCCACAAGGGGACGGACATCGCCCGCAGCCCCTCCACCGAGGTGTACGCCGCCTACGACGGCACCGTCCGGTGGAACGCCGTCGGCGCCGACCCCGCCGGCTACGGCAACTATCTCGACGTCGTCCACGCCAACGGCTGGTCGACCCGCTACGCGCACCTGCGGGAGACGCCCACGGCTCCGCTGGTTCCCAACGGCGCGACGGTGAGCCGCGGGCAGCTCATCGGGCACACCGCGGTCAACGGTGACTCCACCGGGCTGCACGTCCACTTCGAGATCCTCAAGAACGGCGCCTTCCAGTGCTCGGCCAACGCGGGCCGGGGCACGGTGATCACCGCGAAGACCCGGACCTCGATCAACATCGGTGCGACCTCCGGCGCGGAACCGGTCACCAACGGCGCCGGCGTGCACATCACCGGCCCGAACTCCTACACCGACGTGTCAAGCACCGGCCAGGTCTACGCCTGGAACGGCGGCTACTTCGGCGGTTCGCCGACCGGCTACTCCGGGCGCTTCACCGATGCGAAGGTGACGTCGGACGGGGCAGGTTACTGGCTGCTCACGTCGATCGGGCAGATCTACGCCTACGGCAACGCGCCGTACAAGGGCGGCAGCCCCACGGGATACAGCGGGGAGATCGTGGCCATGGCCGCGACGCCGGACAACCAGGGCTACGTCATGCTGAGCGCGACGGGACAGGTCTACGCCTACGGCACGCCGTACCGGGGCGGCAGCCCGGGCGGCTACTCGGGGAGCTTCGTCGACATCGAGATGACCCCGGACGGCGGCGGCTACTGGTTGCTCACCTCGATGGGGCAGGTCTACGCCTACGGCAACGCCGCCTACCTCGGCGGCTCGCCCACCGGGTTCAGCCGGGCAATCGTCGCCATGTCGCGGACGAGCGACGGCCTCGGCTACGTCCTCGTGAGCAAGGCCGGACAGATCTACGCGTACGGCAACGCCCAGTACCAGGGCGGCTCACCGGCCGGCATCACCGGAGAGATCGCCGACGTCAGCTACCGAACCGACGGCCAGCCCGGCTACGTGATGGTCTCCACCACCGGGCAGCACTACGCCTACAACACGCCCTTCCTCGGTAACCCCACCGGAGCGAGCGGCGTCTTCTAGCAGGGGCAGCCGAGTCGGCCGGTCGCTGCCGAGGCGACCGGCCGACTCGGCGACTGCGGGAGGCGGCGTCGCATCGCCGGGCGCGCGGCCGGACCCCTCCGCCTCGATCCCGCTCGGCACGGCGACCGCGGTTCTGCCGCGAGCGAACCCGCTTGTCCCGCGGTCGTGCGCTGGAGAGGATCGACGGATGGATCTCCATACTGCGGAACGGCAGCTCCAAGCCGCGCAGCGCGCCGGTGACGTCGAGGCCCTCGACGCGCTTCTGCACCCCCGGGTCGTGGGTGCCGGGCCGGACGGCTCGGTCTTCACGAAGCAGGACGACCTGGAGAGTCACCGCTCGGGGGCGCTGCGCATCACCCGCCTGGTGGAGGAGTCGCTCGACGTCCAGGAAGACGCCGAGACGGGGGTGACCCGCATGGTCGCCGCGGTGGATGCCGTCCAGGGCGGTGCCGTCGTGTCCGCGCGGTTGCGCTACACCCGGCTGTGGGTGCGTGCGGACGGCAACTGGCGGGTGTTGGCCGCCACCTTCGCCCCGGTCTAGAACCTCGGAAGTCGACCCGCTGGGCCGCCACGCACGGCGTCTGCGGCCTCTTGCTGCCCCGCCTCGATTGCGCGCCGGCGCCCGGTTGACCTCGGTGCTGGTCGCCCGGGCGCCGCGGGCTATGCCGTCGGTCTGGCCTGGTGCAGGATCCGGGCCAGCTCGGCCGGTCGGCTGAGCATCGGCCAGTGCCACGTCGGCAGTTCCTCGTACCGCCACGAGTCGCCGCCCATGTGCCGACACAGCGGCACGGTGGCGGCCATCCCGCGTGCCTGCTCGACGGTGAAGCTCGACAGCACGCCGAGGCGGGGCAGCTTCTCCCACGCCCCGGTGAGCCGCACCGGGCTGGTGGCGGTCGCCCACGGTTGGGCCGTCGACCGCTCGCCGAGCAGCGCGACGACCGATTCATCCACATCTGCTGCGCCCGCCGCCAGGTCGGCCCAGGGCGGGGGTGGCAGCCGCCAGCCGTCACCGTGCTCGGCCACCACCGCCGCGTTGCGTGCACGCTCCCGGGGTGGGTTGAAGTCGTCGTTCGTCGCCCCGTCGGGCAGGGGGCCGGTGTCGACGAAGACCAGTTGGGCGATCCGGTCGGTCATGCGGTCGGCGGCGGCGGTCGTCACGACCGCGCCGGCGTAGCTGTGCCCGACGAGGACCACGTCGTGGAGGTCCTCGTAGCGCAGCAGGTTGACCACGTCGGTGACGTGGACGTCGAGGTCGGTGTCCGGGCGGGCCAGGTGGGCGCGCTCGCCCATGCCAGTCAGGCTCAGCGGGTACACCTCGTGGCCGTGCCCACGCAGCGCGGCGGTGACCGGGCGCCAAGCCCACGCGCCGAGCCAGAACCCGGGAACCAGTACGAAGGTCGTCATGCGGTGCACGCTACGATCAATACCGGACAGATTCCGCCCGGATAAGGAGTCAGATTTTTGGCCCGGCCCACCGCGCGTGTCCTGGCGTTGCTGGAGATCCTCCAGGCCGGCGGCGGCTTCACCGTCGCTGACCTGGCCGGTCGGCTGGGCGTCGACGAGCGCACGGTCCGCCGCTACGCCGCGCACCTCGCCGACCTCGGCATCCCGGTCGAGGCCCGGCGCGGTCGCTACGGCGGGTACCGGCTCGCGCCCGGATACAAGCTGCCGCCACTCATGCTCACCGACGAGGAGGCGGTCGCGGTCATGCTCGGGCTCGTCGCCGCGACCCGGGCGGGGCTGGTCACCGCCGAAGGCGCGGCCGCCGAGAGCGCGACCGCGAAGATCCGCCGGGTACTGCCGGCCGTCCTCGCCCGGCGGATCGACTCGCTGTTGGACACCGTGGACTTCACCGCACCGGTCCGGAAGTCCGCCCCGCCCGGCATCGAGGTGCTGCTGGTGCTCGCCGAAGCGGCCCGACACCAGCAACCGGTGAGCATCACCTACACCACCTGGCGCGGCCGGGCCGGCGAGCGACAGCTCGACCCGTACGGGCTGGTCTTCCACGCCGGCCGGTGGTACGTCACCGGTCACGACCACGACCGCCGGGCCGTCCGCACGTTCCGGCTCGACCGCATCGGGACGGCCCGCCCCGCCCAGGGCCGGTTCGACATCCCGGCCGGCTTCGACCCCACCACGCGGGTACTCGCCGGTCTGGCGGCCGTGCCGTACGCGCACGACATGTCCGTGGTGCTGCACACCAGCCTGGCGCGGGCGCAGCGACGGATCCCACCGTCGGTCGGCACGCTCACCGAGGTGCCCGACGGCGTACGCCTCACCGCCCGGGTCGAACGGCTCGACGGGGCGGCACAGATGCTCGCCGGGCTCGGCTGGTCCTTCACGATCGACCGACCGGACACACTCAGGGACGAGGTGCGGGCGCTGGCAGCCCGACTGCTCACCGACGCCGACGCCGGAGGGTGAACGGCTCCGGAGGCGAAGCGCCGATTCCCAGGTCAGCGCGTCCGGGTCCGCCGCGAAGGCGCGCGTACCGCGGAAGCTCACCAGCGGCGGCTGCCGGGCCGACGGCCGGCGCCGGTCGCGGCGGGCCGGCCGACCGGTGCCGTCGGTGGGGTGCCCGACGCGCAGTGCACCAGGTGCGTGGTCGGGGCCGCGGCGGTCGCGCCGGTCGTCCGGCGGAGCGTGGCCTCCACGAGATCCTCGCCGAGGCTACGGGAGGTCTCGTCACTCGGGGCGGCTCAGAAGGGTCGACCGGTAGGTCCGTGATCGATGGCTGCGGTGTGCCGTTGGATGAACCTGACGCGTGAGGCGACGTCGCTTCTGGGCAGGGTGTGGAGTTCGTAGCCGTGTTGGGTGTAGGCGGCGACCACCGCGTCATGGGTACGCACGGCTTCGGCGAAGTCTTGGTCTCGTTCGCTGTCGGTGGTGTAGATCCGCGGCCAGGGCGGGGCGACGAACACACGCTGGTGATAGCGGAACAGCCGTGCTGCGGCTGTCACGTGCGCGGGGACGGGCTGGCCGAGTAGGAGGTGGTAGCCGACGAGGTCCGGGATGCCGCGGTCGAAGAAGACGGGGCCGGGATGCCGACTGGCTTGGCGGTAGGAGCGGATCTCCCAGCTGAGCATGACCTCGGCGAACAGTCGTGAGTCCCCGGTGTGCAGCGCCTGGCCGCCGATCGAGAGCTGGTCCTGGATGATCTGTCGCCCCGCTTCGTCGACGCAGGCGTGACCGGCACGCCGCAAGCTGTCGATCAGCGTGGTCTTGCCGGCTCCGGGGCCGCCGGTAATGACGATGTACCTGCTGCTCACGTCGTCCCCTCTGCTAGGTGCCCACTCCCGGTGCTGCTCGACGCCGTGCCGTCGCCGGGGCTGGACGTCGGGCGCGGAGGAACGCCGTCGCCATCGTGCGCCGGGTGGGCGTGCCGGCCGCGACCAGGGCGGTCATGTACGTGTCGAGACGCGCGCGCTCGTCGTCGGTCAGGGCGGCGGCGATCGCTTCGCCGTACGTGGGGACCAGGGGGTTGGGCGCCACGCGCTTGAGTGCCTCCCAGTCCTCGATCGGGTCGGCGGGCACGTCGACCCGGGCCCGGTAGTCCAGTTCCACCGCCTCGAAGCCGGCGGCCGTCGCCCAGTCGACCAGGTCACGTTCGTCGAAGTCCATCATGGGTCGCGTGGTTTCCCCGCTCCGGTAGACGTCGCCGACCTTGGCGACCAGGTCGTGCACGGGCGAGTTGCCGGTGCCGAACGG
Organism: Micromonospora sp. NPDC049240; assembly: GCF_040647835.1. Taxonomy (NCBI): domain Bacteria; kingdom Bacillati; phylum Actinomycetota; class Actinomycetes; order Micromonosporales; family Micromonosporaceae; genus Micromonospora; species Micromonospora sp. NPDC049240. Next base: position 61,837 of record NZ_JBEZCX010000002.1, on the reverse strand, counting down.
ATCATCCAGCCGGAGCCGTTCCGCGAAGCGGTTGATGGGCTCGAACAGGGAGATCCGTCCGCCCGGCCGCAGGACCCGGAGGAACTCCGCGAAGGCGGCGGCCTTGCGGTCGGAGTAGATGAGCACCGACCGGGTGGTCACGACGTCGACGGAGGCGTCAGCGATTCCGGTGAGGTCGTCGGCCGGCGCGACCACGAAGTTGCACCGCACGTCACCGCCGGCGGTGCGCCGGCACTCGTCGAGCACGTCGGGCGACACATCGCTGAAGATGACGTGACCGTCCGGGCCGAGTCGATCCCGCGCGTGGCGGGCGCGCAGCCCCGCGCTGTTGCCTTCCCGGCGGGTCAGCAGCCACTGTGCCCACTTGTCCGGCGCCACCGGGTCAGCGTAACCCCGCCACTCGGCCCCGGGCGTGGACCGGTTCGTCCCGCGAGACCGCGCCCGGCCTCGTTCAGCGGCGGGCCGCGGCGAGGAGTTGCGGCGGCAGCCGGGTCCACCAATCCGCGATCGCCTGGGCCTGCGGTGGGTACGGCCGGCCCGTCGAGCCGGCCTCGACCTCGCGCAACAGGTCCCGGTGGCCGTCGGTGGCCATGCCGTAGGCCAGGGCCCGCAGGATGCCGTCATCCAGCGTTGACGGCGCTCGCCTTGCCTGCTGCCGTTGGGCGGCCAGGACGCGCTGCCATCGTCCGGCGTCCATCCGCGCCCGCCAGTGGGGGGTGGCGCTGGCGGCGGCATGCCGTAGAGGTGGCGTCGCCGCCGGGTCGACCAGCAGCCCGTAGACCAGCTCCCGGTGGTCCGGGGTCTTCAGGAGAGTCAGCATCCGCAGCGTCGAGGCGACCAACCCCGGGCCCCAGTCCTTCAGGCGTCCCTGCATCTCCCCGAGGGCGGCTGAGGCCAATGGCCAGCGGTACGGGGTGGCGGCCACCAGCATGACGGAGTAGAGCCTCAGATCGGCGTTGGGGCTGTGCATCGCCTCTGCGATCAGGGCGGGAAACACGTCGTCGGCCTCGGGAGGCTCGACGGGCAGCAGACCCCGGGCCCGACGGACCAGGTTGTCGACCAGGACTCCCGGGTCGGCGGGGACGCCCTGCGGGAGGGCCGGGCCGCCGTCGTGGTGGAGGGCGGCCAGTTGGGCTCGCAGGCCGTTCTCGTGCGGTAGGAGGCGGGCCATCCCGGTGAGAAGTTCGCCGCTGAGTGCTTGCACCGCCGGATCAGGCCCGGAACCGGCCAGCAGACCCCGGGCAGCGGCGGTGAGCCGCCGCCATTCCGGCGCTGTCCGAAAGTGGCCGGCGCGAAGCTTGCGTATCGCGGCCAACAGGGCGCCCTGATGCGCCAACTCGTTGTGCGGATTGTCGAGCTGGTCGAGCACGTAGCGGTTCGCGCGCCGATCCGCGGTGGCGTCCAGCAGGGACAGCGGAGTGATGAACACCGGGACGGCCCGATCGTCGACCATGGCCGTGCAGGTCCGGACCGCCGCGGGGCCTCCGTCCGGATGTCCCAGCAACCGGCTCATCGCCTCCTGTCGCAGCAGCCACTCCCGACCCTCGGCGATGACAAGTTCACCGAGCAGGTGGTGGCACATCTCGTCCCAGAGCGTGGGCGGGTGCAGCACCAGGCCGGGACGGCGCCCGATCTCCGCGGTCAGCTCGTCCCAGGCAGCGCCGGTCATCGCGTACGGCACGCGGGCCTGAGCAAGCAGGTCGTGCCACCGCCTCGAAACAGAGGTCTCCGTGACCCGCACGTCACCCTCGTAACGGCGCGTCCCGGTGTCGTCGAGGTCACCGTAGAAGCGGTGCACGGCGTCGCTGACCGTGGTGAGGGTCAGCTCGGGCAGCCCCAGGAGGCGTTCGTAGCAACGGAGCACGGTCCGGTTGACCGGCAGGTCACCGCGTTCCCAGCGGGTGATCTGCGAGGGGGCCAGGTCGCGCCCGGAGTCCGCGGCGAACGCCCGGGCGAACTCTCGTCCCGAGCGCAGCCTCTGATCTGCCCCCAGAAGCCGGTTGGCCCGCAGCATCCAGCCGATCCGTCGCCGAGGCGCGAGGGGAAGCATGTCCCCAAGGTGCCGGGGTGGTCACTCGTTGTCAACATCCCATCGCGGTGCGCACGTGCGGGTGCGGCCGTTGCACGGCTGTCTTCGCGCGCAACGGTCCGGAGTGGAGAGCCGGGCGTGGGCGAAGCTTCGACGGAGGGCAGCCGCCGACGCACCAGGGAAGCCGGGTGGACGGTGAGGCGGCACGACGAGGAGGAGAAGCAGATGTTCCGGATCAAGCGCCACGACAGAGACGTATCCCGGAGCGGGCGGGCCGGCGACAGGGGCGATGCCGCTGCCGGAGCGACCGCACGGCGCCGAAGCCGTGTCCCGGCGCGGCTCGCCGCGGTCGTCGCGGTTGGTGCCACGGTGCTCAGCCTGACCGCTGCTCCGGCCCATGCCAGCTGGCACGCCGCCAACGTCGGCGGCAGCGGCGTCAACGTCCGTGACTGCTACCACCCGACGAAGCCGCCCTGGCCGGGCACCTCATGCAGGCTTCAGGCCACGCTGGCGCCCGGCACCGCCGTGCACGTCGTCTGCCAGTACGTCGGCGAACTGGTCAACGGGGACACCATCTGGGACTACATCGTGTATCCGGGCGGCGAGGGCTACGCCGCCGACTACTACATCGACACCCACACCACCTGGTATCGGATGCCGTGGGTCGACGAGTGCGACTACTGACGTCTCGCGGGCGACGCGGCACGGGCAGCCGGGCCCGGTGAGCACCTGACGGGGCCCGGCACCCCAACTCAGACGCAGCGGAGGTCCTGCCCGGTCGGACAATGGACTCGAAAGCGCCGGCTCGATGAGGCGTAGCAGGTCGTGCTCCGGGGAATCCTGACGACCATGGCGTCGTACTCGGTGAACAACTCGGCCGTCGCCCGCGCTCGGCGGCTCATCGAAGCCCGGCAGTACGTTCTCGACAGCGACTGGGGTGCCGTGCAACCCCGGGCGAGCGACGAGAACGCCTACCTCGACGCGCACTCGTGGACCGAGTACGGCGAGTGGTTCCTCGCCTGCACGGACGGGGCGAGCGAGGAGACGAAGGGGCGCTACGCCTTCGCGTACGGCGACTTCCGTCGGGTCCACCGCTCCGGGCTCATCGCCTGCGTCTACCGCGCCTCCGAGTGGCGCCACAAGGACGTCGAGTTGGCTGCGCACGAGCTGCTGCAACTGCTCGACCGCACCGCCGGCTGACCGCCCTTCCCGACCTCGCCGCCGGCTGCGCCGTGTACTGCGGTGACCCCGGCCCCGGCGTGGTCACCGCGCGGAATCGCTGCGCGGGGCAGCGGGCGGTTCGGGCCGTCACTACGGTGCGGAGGATGGACAGCTCCCATCCGCCGGTGGTCGGCGTCGTGCACGAGGCGCCCGGTTCGACCGTACGACTGCGTCCGGTGGCCGAGGACGATCTGGCGATGCTGCGCCGGTTCGCGGTCGAACCTGGGCTGATCGGGCTCGACTGGGCCGGCTTCCGGGACGCAGCCGCCCCGGCCCGCCGCTTCGCCGAGGACGGCTATCTCGGCGAGCAGGTCGGCGGCCTGATCGTCCAGGTCGATCCGCCGGACGTTCCGGCGGGTTACCTCAGCTACCAGCAGCGCCAGGGCGGCGGGCGGGCGCCGTACTGGGAGATCGGCATCGTGCTGCTGCCCGAGTGGCGCGGCCGGGGGCTCGGCTGGCGGGCCCAGGCGCTGCTCTGCGACTACCTGTTCAGCCACACCCCGGCGCAGCGCATCCAGGCCGGCACCCATGCCGAGAACGCCGCCGAGCAGCGGTCGCTGGAGAAGGCCGGTTTCCAGCTGGAGGGGGTCCTGCGGGCCTGCGAGTTCCGGGCCGGCGCCTGGCGGGACGGATGGCTCTACAGCCGGTTGCGCGACGACCCGTCACCGCTGTGACCGGATGACTCGGCGTCCCCCGGGCCGGGGCCGAGCCGGGTCAGAGCTGCGCCACCTGGACCGTCGCTGGCAGAGACCCGTGTCGATCTCGCAGGGTAGGTGCGCTTTCCATGGTCCTTGTGCTCGGCGGTGAATGCCAGACGGATCATCGGGCGGGTGGAGGGTGTGGGCTGGACCCCCACGGAGCCACGCTACATCGCTCGCGTGTTGTAGCGATCGAGCGTCGCCTTGGATGTCGACGCGTCCTGGAAGACAAGCTCCCATGGGCCGGTGTTGACGTCCATGTCCTTGCCGAAGCCGATCCACTTCCCGGCCATCCGTCGGCCGGTGGGCTCGGCGATGAGTTGGATTGCCCCGTGGTATCTGGCACCCCGGTAGTAGCCGGTGGGGTCGGTCTGCTCGACCCAGGTGCCGGTGACGACGGCACCGTCGACGCTCAGGTCGAGCGAGAGCGACGATGACGCCGAGCCGGGCAGGCTGCGCGCGGTCAGCCTGTCGGCGTGCTGGAGCAGCACGACGAAGTGTTGTCCGGCGAAGGAGTCTCCCCGCCCACTGGAGTAGAACTGGTAACGGCTGAGCCACACGCCCTCGTACGATCGGTGGGCCGAGGTGGGCTTGGCCGTCGGTGTGGGCGTGGCCAGGTCGGACACGGGAGAGGTCAGATCGTGGCCGCCGTGCTCGTCGTCGGTGACGTGCCCGTTGGGCACTGCGGCGAAGCCCAGGAGCGAGATGGGTAGCCCGGTGACGACTTCCAGCGCGCGGGCGTAGTCGCCCTGGCTCATCCGCAATTCGGTGCGGACGGCGCGCAACGCGGTGTTGGAGACGGCCACGACCACCACGGTAGTGCTATGTCGCCGTAATGTCGCCGACCGTCCGGCTGGCTTGTTCTCCTGTGCCGTCGCGGGCGCTGACAGTCCGCTGAATGATCTGGCTGGAGTGTGGGACTGATGAGGTGACCGGAGGACCGGTAGCGTGGACTGACGCGGCCGGTGGGCCGGTGGTGCGTTCCGCGCTACGAGGAGGTCCGGGATGGATTCCTTGCCGGAGTTGACGTTCGGGCAGCGACTGAAGGTCTACCGGGAGCGGTCCGGGAAGACGAGGGCGGTGCTCGGCGGGCTGGTGGGGCGCAGCGCCGAGTGGGTCAAGGCGGTCGAGACGGATCGGATCCTGCCGCCGCGGGTGCACATGCTGGACCGTATGGCGCGTGCTCTCAAGGTCGACGTGTCTGCCCTGGTCGGGGAGTTGAGCGACCGGTCGGCCGTGGTGAACGGGCCGGAACATCCGGCGTTGGCGTTGGTGCGGGACGCGGTGAACCGCTTCTCGCTCTCCGCCGACGCGCCTCCCGAGCCTTTGTCCACCCTCAGAACGCGCCTCGACGCGGCATGGCGGGCACGTCATCAGGCGTCGGATCATCGGACGGTGCTGGGCGGTCTGCTACCGGGGCTGCTGCGGGACGTGCAACGCGCCGCCCTGGGGTACGAGGGCGGCGAGCGTCGGCAGTCACAGGCACTGTTGGCGGAGACGCTCGGGCTGGCCCAGATGTTCCTCGCCTACCAACCCGCCGCCGAGTTGCTGTGGCGGGTCGCCGACCGGGCGATGGTGGCGGCACAGGAGTCCGGGGAGCCGGAGGCGGTGGCGGGCGCGGGGTGGTTCCTGTGCCAGGTGCACCGGGACGCGGGGGATTGGGACACCGCGATGGCGGTGACCCTGGACGTTCTGTCGGTCCTGGAGCCGCACACAGCCGACGCGAACGCCAATCTGTTGGCGTTGTGGGGTGCGGTGAACTTCGAGGCCGCCTACACCGCCGCGCGCGCCGGTGAGGAGGGTCGGGCCTGGCGGTTCTGGGACCGCGCCGACCGGGTGGCGCATCGACTGCCGCCGGACTTCTACCAGCCGCAGACGTCGTTCTCGCGGGTCGTCATGGGCGCTCACGCGGTCACGGTGTCGGTGGAGTTGCAGAAGTCCGGTGAGGCGGTGCGGCAGGCACGCCGCCACGACGCGGCGGCAATTCCGTCGAGGCCCCGCCGGGCGCGTCACCTCATCGAGGTCGCGCGGGCGCACCACGGCAAGAACGACATGGAAGCGGCAGTAGGTTTCCTCGGACGGGCGTACCAGTCGGCGCCGGAGACGATCCGCTTCAACGGGTACGCCCGTCAGATCACGCTGGACCTCCTCGACGGCCCACGGTCCACCCGGGAGGAGGCCCGTGACCTCGCGATGAAGGTCGGGCTCGTCGCGTGATCCAGGGGGTATGAAACCTACCCTTTCCGGCATGTAGCCTTCCGTAGCTTTTCCGTCACCTAGTGCGGCGGAGGTGGGGAATGTCGGGTAAGGGCGACGATTCTGCGGTGAGCCGGGGCGAGCAGATCCAGGCGGTCGAGCGGGAGGCGGCGAAGCGTCGGCTGTTGGCCGAGGCGGAGGCGGCTCGCATTCCGGTGGAGGAGACCACCCGGGCCGTACCGGATCGGCGGTGGCGTCGTGGGCAGCGTTGAGCTGTCGCCGGTCGGACGGCGGGTGGCGTACTGGCGGGGTCGGCGGAAGCTGTCGCAGCAGGTGTTCGCCGACCGGCTCGGCAAGTCGAAGAGTTGGGTGGGCAAGGTCGAACGCGGCGTCCGGTCGCTGGACAAGCTCTCGACGCTCCAGGAGATCGCCCGCGTGCTTCGTGTCGACGCCGCCGCTCTGGTCGGCCAGGACCTCGCACCGGTCGCGGTGGCGAGTCGCGGTGATGGCGTCGGGCGGATCAGGGCGGCGCTGTCTCGCTACGAGATCCCGTTGGGCAGGTCGGGAGGTGGACCGGTGGTGCCGGTGGACCGGATGTCGCGGGATGTGGGGTACGCGTGGACGACGTTCCAGCACGCCCGCTACCCACAGTTGGTCGACCTCGTGCCGGGCTTGCTCACCCATGCACAACGCACCCACGCCGAGGTCCCGGTGGCGGGTCGGGTGCCGCTCGTCGAGGCGTACCGGATCACCGCTTCTCTGTTGCTCAAGCTCGGCGACGCCGAGCTGGCGTGGTTGGCGGGGGATCGGGCGATGCTCGCCGCCACGGGTGACCGGGAGTTGGTGGCCGCCGCAGCCGTGCAGCTCGGGCAGGTGTTACGCGCGCTCGGTCGGGTGCGGGAGGCGAAGGCGGTGCTGCTCGGTGCCGCGTACCGGATCGCCCCGCCCGTGCTGGACCACGGCGCACCGGCGGAGCTGTCCCTGTGTGGGACCCTGCTCGTCCAGGCCGGCCTGGCGGCGGCGCAGGACGGGAACGAGGCCGCCGCCGGCGAACTGCTCGACGAGGCCGACGGCATGGCGCAGCGGGTCGGTGACGGGTGCGACCATCACCGCACCGGGTTCGGTCCCACCGCCGTCGACCTGGCTCGCGCCGCCGCAGCCGTCGAAGCCGGGGAGGCTCGTGCGGCGGTCGTCCGACATGAGCGGGCCGTCGCGCGGCCCGGTTGGCGGTGGCTGCCCGCCGAGCACCGTGCCGCGCATCTGCTCGACGTGGCCCGCGCCTACCTGCATGCCGGAGATGCCGGCAACGCGGCTCGCCTGGTGACCGAGGTCGAGCGCACCGCACCGGCCGAGATCACGCACCGGCCCGTCGCCCGGGACATCGTCGCCGAGATTGCCCGCGACCCCGGCGCCCCGACCACGATCGCGAAGCTGAGGAGGCTCAGCGGCGGTGCTTGGTCATGCCGGCCATGACCCCACCCATGACGCGGACGCGGGCCCGGCGCGGCAGCGGGGCGAGGCTGTCCTTGAGGATGCGGGAGAGCAGTCCGGGAAAGGCGGTGGGCCGGCGGCCGAGCGCGTCGAGCGACCGTTGCGCCACGTCCTCGGGGGTCAGGGTCCTGCCCATGCGCATGCCGGCGGTGTCGGCGAAGCCGCTGGCGACCGGGCCCGGCGCGGAGGCGAGCACGTCGACCCCGTGGGGTCTGAGTTCGGCGTGCAGCCCTTCCGCCAGCGTCTGGACGTAGGCCTTGGTGGCGGCGTAGTTCGCCGCGTTGGGCGCGCCCTGGAAGCTGACGATGGAGCTGAGCAGGATGATCCCACCGCGGCCCCGGTCCGCGAACCGTCGTCCGAACAGCCAGCTCAGGGCCAACGTCGCGGCGCAGTTGACCTGGAGCATCTCCAGTTCGCGGGGCAGTTCGGCGGCGACGAACGGGCCGGAGGTGCCGAAGCCGGCGGCGGCGACGCAGAGACCGATGTCGGCGCCGGCGGTCGCGGCGGCGAGCGCGTCGAGGCTCTCCGGCCGGGCCAGGTCCAGCGGCAGCACCTGCGCGTCGATGCCGTGCCGCGTGGTGAGGTCGGCGGCCAGCTCCCGCAGCTCGGGCTCGCGGCGGGCCACCAGCACCAGATCGAGACCGCGTTCGGCGAGGCGGTGGGCGATCTCCCGGCCGATGCCGGAGGAGGCGCCGGTGACCAGGGCGGTGGGACCGTACCGTTCGAGGAACCGCTGGTGGGCGCGGCTGCGGGAGGCGGCAGGGGTGGGGTGGGTCTCGGATGTGGTCATGGCGGAGGTCGCCCTTCCGGCAGAGGTGGCTCGCCGGATGCCGGGCACCGAGCGAGTAGCATCACGCGACTCACCGTAGGATCGGTGGGTCGCTTCACGCAACTCACTGGGTGTAGGGTTGGCCGCCTCATGCTGGGCCAGGACTACGCGCATCAGACCTGCTCGCTCGCCCGCAGCCTGGAGGTGGTCGGCGAGCGCTGGACCATGCTCGTCCTCCGGGACGTCCTGGTCGGCCGGCGTCGCTTCGACGAACTCGTCGCCAGCCTCGGCGTCACCCGGACCGTGCTCACCCAGCGGCTCCGCCTCCTCGTCGCCGAGGGCGTCCTGGAACGCCGCGCCTACCAGCAGCGACCCGAGCGTTTCGAGTACCACCTCACCGCCAAGGGCCGGGAGTTGACCCCGGTCGTCGCCCAGCTGATGTGGTGGGGCGACCGCCACTATCCCGAGCCGGCCGGTCCGCCCCGGCTGCTGGTGCACGACGGCTGCGGAGGGCCGGTACGGGCCGCCTACCGCTGCGGCGCCTGCCACGCCGAACTCCACCCCGATCAGGTCGCCACCCGGCCCGGCCCGGGTGCGCCCGCGGCCGACGCGAACCGCCCGGACTGACCCGGCGAGGCGACATGGAGAGGGCCTCGGGCCGCCGCGCGTGCGGGGCACTGGTGGAAGCCGATTGTCGATAGTGTTCTCAGCCACACTGTCCGCACGTCCGGAAGGGTTGTGCCATGAGCTGTGGTCGTCGGCGGCTGTCGCGAACTGCCGCCGCGCTGTTCCTCCTCGCCGGGGTGGCTGTCCCCGCCGGTCCCGCCGAGGCGGCGAAGAAGGGTCCGGACCTCGCGGTCGACGCGTCCGGGACGAGGATCACGCGGGGGGTCGAGAAGAAGGTCGTCCACCTGAAGATCAGCAACCGGGGGGACGAGACCCCGAGCAGTGTCGTCGTCAGAGTCCGCCAGCCGTCGGAGGGCCTCCCGGAGCCCCTGCCGGTCGCCCTGATCTGGCATTCGGGTGGGGTGGGCGAGTGCGACGGTGATTTCGGGGGGTTCTACTGCGAACTGTTGCCGGAGCTGATCCCGGGGCCGGGCGAGACCGTCGACGTTCCCGTCGACGCCAGGCTCTTCGGCGCGGCGGGGCCCTACCGGGGCAGGTTCGAAGTCACGGTCACCATCAGCCCGGAGAAGGACGCGAATCCGGCCGACAACACCGGATGGTTCCCGCTGGAGCTGGTCGACCAGCCCAGCGCCGACCTCTCGGTGGTCGCCCGGGACGTGAAGGAGTCCGTGCGGATCGGCGCCGGCGGCACGCCCGAGCACACCGGCACGCTGAACCCCGGTGAGACGGGCGCGGTGTGGCACACCATCGCCAACCAGGGCCGGAAGGCCGTCAGCGGAGTGCGGGTCACGCTGCGCCTGCCCGAGGGGGTCACCTTCACCAGGCCGCCGACCCAGTGCGTGCTCGGCGACGCCGGGCGGTCGGCGGTCTGCACCTACCAGGGCCTCACCCTCGTGCCGGCCGTCGAGGACACCGATCCGAACGACACGGTCTACTCGGCGGTCGAGCTGTACAACCTGGTGACGACCTCGGCGTCCGCCACCGCGCCGGCGACGTTGCCGGGCGGAACCGTGCGGGTGGAGGGCCTCGCCGAGCGGCCGACGAACGACCGCGCCAAGGCCGCGCAAGCCGAACTGCCCGCGAACGCCGTCGCCGCCCGGGTGGCCGACGTGGACCGCAGCGACAATCGGGACGGGTTCGCCGTGGTGCTGGCCGCCAAGAGCGGCGGCGGTGACGGCGGTGACGGTGACGGCGGTGACGGCGGTGGTGGCGTCGGCGGCGGTGACGGCGGGTTGCCCGTCACCGGGCCGCAGGCCGGACTGATCGGCGGCATCGGCGTCGCGGCGCTGGCGGCCGGAGGCGTGTTGTTCCTCGCTGCCCGGCGTCGCCGGCTGACCCTGGTCGTCCCCGACGACGAGCGACCGGCGGCCTGATCCCCGGAGGGGCATGCCGCGGGGGCGCCGTACGGAACCGGTGGGGTGGCACCGGTTCCGTACGGTGCGGGCACCATCTCAGAGAGGACACCGCCCGCCGATGCGCCGGACCCTGCCGATCGTCGTCGCCCTCACCCTGCTCGGATTCTCCACCGGGTGTGCCGGCGACTCCGGCCCCGTCTCCACCGCCACCACCACCGTCACCGCGACTGCCGCAGCCCCGGCCGACGAGGTGACACCGGACGCCACCTCGTCCGCGCCGACCGCCGACAGCCCCACGTCGGCCGCGTCCGCGCCGGCGAAGCCGGCGAGCGACCCGCAACCGGCCCCGCCGAAGGCCGTCCCGGCGCTGACCTGCGGTCAACTCGCCGGCGCCGACCTGGGCAGCCCGAAGGCGCCGTTCTACGATCACACCGACCACATTCCGCTGCTCGACGGCATCTGGAACGGTGAGGACGGCACCGGCGTGGCACTCCAGAAGCCCTGTGCGGTCGGTGATCTGGACGGCGACAAGGCCGCCGACGCCGCCCGCGCGGTGGTGGTGCGCACCGGCGGGACCGGCCAGTTCTGGAGTGTCGTCTTCTGGCACAACGCGGCCGGGAAGCCGGCCTACCGCACGGTGGTCGACCTCGGCGACCGGACCCCGGTCACCTCGATCGGGATCACCGGGCAGAAGGCCACCGTGGTCTGGCTGACCCGGTCCGACGACGCGAGCATGGCCGAGCTCAACACGAGGCGGACCACCGTCTACCGACTCTCCGGCGTCACGGTCACCGAGCTGAGCCACACCGACACCCCGTACACCCCCTGAGCCGTGCCGTCCCGGGTGGACCAGCCCCGCGGGGCCGGTCCACCCGGGACGGTGTCGACGCCGGGGGCGCAGCCGTCGGCACCGGTCACGCAGACTTGATCGAGCGGTCACGAACGGTTGTAGTATCGACGTCCGTCCACTCTTTCAGGAGGCGTGTGTGACGAGGTATGCGCGTTCGCTGATGGCGACGACGATGCTCGGCCTTTCCGTCCTGGCCGCGCCGGCCCCTGCCGGCGCGACCGCCCGGGTCGACCTGAGCGCCCAGGCCGCGGCTTCCGGCTGTACAACGTGGGTGGAGTGGGTGCAGGAGGGCGGCAACAGCTACTACTACGGCCGGGGCAACGTGCAGTGCACCAGCGGCCGATACAAGGTCAAGCTCCGGTGCCGCAACCTCCAGACCGGGGTGGGGTACGTCGTCTACGGCGGGTACGCGGTGAACGCGCCCGGCACCGCCACCACGACCTGCTACAGCGGCAACGTCGCCGAGGGCGTGTACCCCGTCGACGATCCACTGCCGACGACCGGCGTCACCGGTTGCGTCTCCTGGGCGGAGTGGGTCCACGAGGGCAGCAACCACTACTACGGCCGTGGCACCGCCCAGTGCGACACCGGCGTCTACCGGGTCCAGATCCAGTGCCGCAACGCGCAGACCGGCCAGCGGTACGTCGTCTCCGGCCCGGCCGTGACCGCCCCCGCCATCTCCACCGCGACCTGCTACCAGGGCAACGTCGCGGATGTCGTCTCCGGTGTGCCGGCGTGAGGTGGGACGGGCCCGTCAACCGGCCGTGGACGGTTTGTACGCGATGATCAGCTCCCAGGTGCCGGGCAGCACCGCCGTTCGTGCGAAGCCGATCTCGGTGAGCAGCGTGGTGTAGAAGTCGGTCTCGCGGAGCCGGCTGACGCAGGTGTCCACACCGATGAGGAAGTAGCTCCAGAAGAACTGCATGGCCAGGCGGTCCGGGGTGCGGAACTCCTCGCTGACCACGATCAGCCCACCCGGCTCCAGGGCGGCGTACGCCTGCTCCAGCAGGCGGCGGGCGACGTCGTCGGGCCAGTCGTGCAGGACGCGCACGAAGGACAGCGCGTCGTAGCCGGGCGGCAGCGGTTCGGCCAGGAAGTCGCCGCCGACGAAGCCGAGCCGGTCCGGATGGCCGCGGGCGACGCGGGTGGCCGCGACGAGGGGCGCCACGGCGGGCAGGTTGTAGACGTCGGCCCGCAGGTGGGGCGCGCTGTCCAGGATGTGCGCGGCGAGCGTGCCGTCGCCGCCGCCGACGTCCAGCAGGCGGCGACGGTCCGACCAGAGCGCGTCGGCGTGCCGCCCGACGCTCTCCAGCACCGGGCCGAGCCCGACGGCCATGCTGCGCTCGAACTCGGCGGTCTGGGCGTCGGTCCGGGGCGGCCAGGCGAAGTCGTCGTCGCCGATGCTGACCTCGCCGCGCAGGCTCTCGGTGAGCCGGCCGTGCAGCAGCCGCCACGGGTAACGGTCGCGGTCCCGTTCGACCGCGTCCGGACCGACCACCGCGGCGACCGCGTCCCGCAACCCGGGCAGGGCCCGGTAGGTGGTGTCGCCGATGTCGTCGCCGGACGCCTCCCGGGTCAGCAGGCCGAGACTCTCCAGACAGTCGAGGAACTTGTACAGCCGCAACGGGCGCATCCGGAACTGCGTGGCGAGCGCGTCGAGGCGGGCCGGGCCGGGCTCCAGCGCGTCGAGCAGCCCGGTGTTGAACGCGGTCGCCAGCACGTCCATGGCCTTCGGGCCGTTCGCGAGCAGGCTCATCAGCGCCCGTGGGGAGAGGGCGACGGTCATCGGGGCAGCTCCTTCGTCAGCGCGTCCATGAACGCGTCGACCTCGTCGAGGGTGTTGTAGACGTGCGGTCCGATCCGCAGGTAGCCGCGCCAGCTACCGATCAGCCCCTGGGCGGCCAGCCGGCGCTTGACCGCCTCGCCGTCGGGGACGTCCAGGCAGACCACGCCGCCGCGACGCTCGGGCGAGGTGGGGCTGACCACGCGGATCCCGGCCGCCGCGGCCCGGTCCAGGACCCGCCCGGTGAGGACCAGGGAGTGCGCCCGGACCGCGTCGGCGCCGATGCCCGCCAGCAGGTCGAGGCCGACCTGCGAGATCAGGGCGGTGAGCGGGTACGGCGTGCCGCCGGCGAACCGCTGCGCGCCGGCCGCCCATCCGTCGGACGGCTGGAACGTCAACGCCCGGTCCCCGGCCTGCCAGCCGGTGGCCGCCGGTTCCAGCGTCGAGGCCAGTTCCGGCCGGACGTAGAGGAAGGCGGTGCCGACACCGCAGAGCCACTTGTGCGCGCCGCCGAGCACGATGTCGACGCCGAGGGCGGTGACGTCCAGCGGCACCACCCCGACGGTCTGGAAGGCGTCGACGACGACGAGCGCGCCGACGTCGTGCGCGCGGGCGACCAGGCGGGCCAGGTCGACCGTGGCGCCGGAGGTGAAGCTGGCGTGCGACACGCACACCAGCAGCGTCCGTTCGTCGAGACGGGCTTCCAGGGCGTCCTGGTCGAGGTGGGGTCCGCCGTCGCCGACCACGTCGAGCCGGGCGCCGTAGCGGCGGAACGCCCGGAAGATGAACGGGACCGTCGGGTACTCCAGGTCGGTGGTGACGACGCGGTCGCGGGGTGGGCGGTAGTCGAAGCAGGAGGCCACCCGGGCCAGCAGCGTGCTGAGGTTCCCGTCGGTGACCACGCTGCCCGGTGGCGCGCCGAGCAGGCGGGCCACCGAGTGGGCGTACCGGTCGAGGCCGACGTGCCAGCCCTGCCAGACGTCGTCGCGCCAGGTGCGCAGCGTCTCCCAGTAGTCGCGCAGCACGGTCTCCGCCCCGGCCGGCACCGCGCCGGTGGAGTTGCTGTTCAGGTACACACAGGTGCGCAGCACCGGGAACTCGGCCCGCAGCGCGGCGTGCGTGGCCTCGTCGAGGCACTGTGGCGGGCTGCCGGGTCCCGATTCGGGTGGGCTCATGCGCGCTGCCCTCCCACCGGTTCGAACGGGCCGGGCCGGCGGTCGACGGACGTGAACACCGGCACGTCCCGGACCGCCGCCAGGTAGGGTGTGCCCTCGGTGTAGCCGGTGCCGGAACGCTGCCCGAGCATCCGGGTGGCGATGCGGTGGTGGGTGCGCCGCCACCGGAGCAGGGCGGCGGCGAACTCCTCCATCCGCCGCGCCACCAGCCGCCGGTCCGGGCCGTCGAGTCGACCGTCGCGCACGGCCGCGCGGTACGCCTCGTCGATCGTCGCCCGGCCGGCCCGGACCCGCGCCCGCACCTCCGGAACCGACCGGTACGCCACCGAGTCCAGCCGGCCCTGGAGCGGGGTCCGGCAGAGCGACTCCACCCGCTTGTAGGAGCGGGACTGGATGGCGCTGGCTCCCTCGGTGTACTGCCGGAACGTCCGGAACGACTCCGGCTGCATGGTCGCCAGCAGCGAGAACAGCGGACCGGCGTCGTCGAGCAGGTCGCGGGCGTACGCCAGTCGGTCGGCGGCGGGGGTGGGCCGGAGGTCGGCAAGCGCGGCGACGGTGGCGTCGAGTTCGTCGACGAGTGCGGCGAACAGGCACTCGTAGGCCTGCAGCACCCGGATGAACAGGTACTCGTCGTGTGTCACGTGCACCGGCAGCATGCTCAACCGCAGCGACAGGTCCGACGGGGGATCGAGGGTGGCGGCGACGGTGTGCAGTGCGGCTGCGGCATCAGCCGGTGCGGTGTCGTCGGGCCACGTCGGGTGGCCGAGGCGCCGCAGCGCGGGAGCGGCGGCCCGGGTGCCGAGCCGGCAGCGCTTGGCCACCACCGCCCACGCGGGACGCCGGAGCGGGAACAGGTCGGCCGCGCCCCGGGCGGCGGTGACCTCGAACGTCACCGCGTCGGCGACCAGCCTGGCGAACAGCCGGTCCCGGTCGCGCCGCGTGGTGGTGTCGTCGCCTCCGGTCGCGACCGGTTCGTCCTCGCCGGTCGGCAACCGCAGCAGACGCAGCGCCAGATAACTGCGGTAGTCGTATCGCCCGTCCCACTTGTCGAGAGTGGCGTCGAGGAAGTCGGCCAGGAGCCCGGGCGCCGTACCGCTCCCGGTCCGCTCGGGGGCGGCGAGGCGTTGCCGCGCTCCGTCGAGCAGTTCGAGTAGTCGCGGCTCGACGAAGTGTTTGCCGACCCGGTGGAATTCTCGCAGCACCGCCGCGTAGGGAAAAGTGTGGGGGTCCGTCGTTCCGGACAACCAGTTGGTCAATTCGCGCACGGGCAGCCCTTCGGGGTGAGGACGACTGTCACGCAGGTGCACCGGAGACCCTGCGTCGGACGCGGGCCGTCAGAGCGGGTCGGTCCCGGGGCTGCCACCGGGGGTGTGGAGTCGGGCCTGCCACAGGTCCGGGAAGAACCGGTGCTCGACGAGCCGGGCGAGCACCGTCGCCGAACTGTTCGGCGCGCCCGCCGGAGCATGGCCCCCGACCCGCAGCGCCACCTGGTAGTGCCGGAACCGCCACAACGCCACCCGCTCGTCCCACTCCACCATCGTCTCGGCGAGCCGGCCTGTCGGATCCGTGCGGTCTCCTGGTCGCAGGTCCACCGCGGTGGACCCGTGCGCGGCAAGGTGGTCGGCGAAGGCACGGTCGAGCTTCCGGCTGGCCGCCTGGACGTGCCGCCAGCCCGGCGACTCGGCGCCGGATCCGTTGCCCAGCGCGGGCTGCATCGCCTGGAAGTCCGCGGGGGACAAGTGGTCCAGCATCTCCAACTGGTCGGTGACCAGGCGTACGGCGAGGGTGGCCCGGGCCAGCAGTGCCGCTGCCCCGGCCAGGTCGCCGACGGCCACCCGTGCGGTCGTCTCGGTCACCTCGGCGGCGGCCAGCTTGAACCACAGCTCGCTGGACTGGTGCACCACCTGGAACAGCAACTCATCGCGGTGAATGACCTCGTCCGGGTTTCGTTGCAGTCCGAGCAGCACGTCGGTGCGCATGTAACGCGCGTAGTCGGTGGTGCCGGACCCGGGTAGGACGGGCGACTTGTCGCGCTTCAAGGATGGCCCTCCACTCGGCGTCGGCACGCCGGGGGTGGCGGTGCGGCGGAGCCATTATGCAATGACGACAGACGATGCGCCAGCATTCGGTCAACTTCGATTCGACCACTTCGCTGACCGATGGATCAGGCGGTTTCTGCTCGAAATTGGTGGCCAGCGTGTTTCTTTTTCGTTAACCCGGTGGAGGGCGTGCGGGTGTGCGGCCGGACGTCGGGGCGGGGCCACGGCGACGCACCGAACCCGCCACCGAGCCGCCGGCCCCTCAGGACGGCATGCGACGCTCAGGTTCCTCGACCAAGGGAGCAACGTCGCGTGGCCCCGGCACGACCGCATCAGTCGCACAATCTCAGGCATGGCAGCGCGGCACCACCCGACCCCGACACCCCTAGTGCCCGGAGGAACGCAGACCATGGACCACGCATCTCAGCTCATCCAGGAGCGGAGTGCCCCGCCGGCCACGCTGGTGATCTTCGGCGCCTCCGGTGATCTGACCCGACGCAAGCTGCTGCCCGCAGTCGAGAGCCTGGCTCGACACGAGCGGCTTCCGGACCAGTTCGCGCTGGTCGGCGTCGCGCGTACGCCGATGACCGACGAGCAGTTCGCCGAGAGCGCCCTCGGCGGGCGCGAACTCGCCGACAAGCGCCAGCTCCGAGGCGGCGTACGCTACGTGGCCGGCGGCTACGACGACCCGGCGACCTACAAGCGGCTCGTCGAGACCCTCGACGAGCTGGACGCGCAGCGGGGTACGTCCGGCAACCGGCTCTTCTACCTGTCGACCCCGGCCGGCGCCTTCGAGCCGGTGATCAACGGGCTGGCCGGGGTCGGGCTCAACCGGCCACGTGAGGGCTCCTTCTCCCGCCTGGTCATCGAGAAGCCGTACGGGCGCGACCTGGTCACGGCCCGGGAGCTGGACGCCGTCGTGCACAGCGCGTTCGACGAGCACCAGGTCTTCCGGATCGACCACTATCTGGGCAAGGACACCGTCCAGAACGTGCTGGCGCTGCGCTTCGCGAACTCGATCTTCCAGCCGATCTGGGATCGCTCCTGGGTCGACCACGTGCAGATCACCGTCGCGGAGACCCTTGGCGTCGGCACCCGTGGCGGCTTCTACGAGGAGGCCGGCGCGATGCGGGACATCGTGCAGAACCACGTGCTCCAGGTCCTCGCGCTGGCCCTGATGGAGCCGCCCGCCTCGTTCGAGGCCGAGGGCCTGCGCAACGAGAAGGTGAAGCTGCTGCAGGCGATCCGGCTCCCCACCGACCGGGACATCGCCGAGGCCGCGGTCCGCGGGCAGTACACCCGGGGCGGCACCCGCGAGGAACTGATGGCCGGCTACCGCGAGGAGGCAGGCGTCGACCCGCTGTCGCGGACCGAGACCTATGCCGCGCTGCGGCTCAACGTGGACAACTGGCGGTGGGCGGGGGTGCCGTTCTACGTGCGCACCGGCAAGCGCCTGCCGGCCCGGCTCACCGAGGTGGCGTTGCAGTTCCAGCGCCCGCCGCACCTGCCGATCCCGACCGACCAGCTCACCGGCCTCGAAGCTGACGCGCTGATCCTGCGGATCCAGCCGAACGAGGGCATCTCGCTGCGCTTCGGCGCGAAGGTTCCGGGCCACTCGTTCCGGGTCCGCACCGCCACCATGGAGTTCTCGTACGACCAGACGTTCGTCGAGGAGTCCCCGGAGGCGTACGAGCGGCTGCTCCTGGACGCGTTGATCGGTGACGCGTCGCTCTTCATCCGCAGCGACGAGGTGCAGCAGTGCTGGCGGATCGTCGATCCGATCATCGAGAACTGGGAGAAGGACGACACGCCGATCCCCACCTACGAGGCCGCCTCCTGGGGGCCGACCGACGCCGACCGGCTCATCGGCCGGCACGGCCGCAGATGGCGCAACTCCGCATAGCTCCGCGCTGACGGACGGGCGGCCAGCCACGCCCCGGCCGCATCCCTCGATCGGGCGGGGCCGGGGTGGGACGTGCACGTCCCGGCCCGCGCGGTGGCGGGCGCGGGGCCTACGGCCCGTCGTCCTGGGAAGCATCGGTGGTGGGGTCGCCGGCTCGCTCCCGCCATCCGGCGAGGTTGTGGCGGGTGTTCACGGTGTCGGGATGGTCCGCTCCCAGGACCCGGAACCGGTCGGTGAGGAGCTGCTCGTACGCGGCGACGGCGCCGGTGGGATCGCCCGCCACTCCCCGCCAGTGGGCGAGGTTGTGCCGGGTCGTCAGGGTGTGCGGGTGGTCGGGTCCCAGCACCCGGAGCCGGTCGGTGAGGAGCTGCCGGTAGGCGGTGACGGCACCGGCGGGGTCGCCGGCCTCTCCCCGCCACCGGGCGAGGTTGTGGCGGGTGATCAGCGTGGCGGGGTGGTCGGGTCCCAGCACCCGGAGCTGGTCGGTGAGGAGCTGCCGGTAGGCGGTGACGGCGCCGGTGGCGTCGCCGGCCTCTCCCCGCCGCCCGGCGAGGTCGTTGCGGGTGATCAGGGTGTCGGGGTGGTCGGGCCCCAGCACCCGGAGTTGGTCGGTGAGGAGTTGTTCGAAGGCGGCGACGGCGCCGGCGATGTCTCCGGACTTCCCCCTCCAGTAGGAGAGATTGCCGCGGGTGGCCAGGGTGTCGGGGTGGTCGGGCCCCAGCACCCGCAGATAGTCGGTGAGGAGCTGTTCGAAGGCGGCGACGACGCCGGTGGTGTCGCCGGCTTCCACCCGCCAGCGGGTGAGGTGGCCGCGGGTGGCCAGGGTGTGCGGGTGGTCGGGTCCCCGGACCCGGAGCTGGTCGGTGAGGAGCTGTTCGTAGGCGGCGACGGCGCCGGTGGGGTCGCCGGCTTCTCCTCGCCAGTAGGCGAGGTTGTGGCGGATGTCCAGGGTGTGGGGGTGGTCGGGTCCCCGGACCCGCAGGCAGTCGGTGAGGAGCTGTTCGAAGGCGGCCACGGCGCCGGTGGGGTCGCCGGCTTCTCCCCGCCAGTAGGCGAGGTTGTGGCGGGTGGTCAGGGTGTCGCCGTGGTCGGGGCCCAGGACCCGCAGGCAGTCGGTGAGGAGCTGTTCGAGGGCGGTGGCGGCGGCGGTGACCTGGCCCGTGTCGCCGAGGCTTCGGATGCTGCGGAACAGCAGTCCGTGGGGGGCGGGGAGCAGCAGGCTGTCCCCGCTGCCGGCCCGCAGGGTGGTGGTGTTCGCGCGCAGGGTCTGCGTGTACTTGGGATCCCGGTCGATGTCCGGCCAGAGGGCGAGCAGCCCGTCCGCGGCGGCGCGGGCCGCGGCGCCCAGCCGGGCCGGGTCGCCGTGGTCGCGGGTGGCGCGTTGCACCAGGGCATGCACGCGTACGCCGGCGGTGGCGGCGTCCTGGGTGACGAGGTTGAGTCGATGCAGGTTACGCATGGCGTCGGTCACCATCGGTGCTGCCACGTCCTGGCCGGTCACCGCGCCGAGGTGCGCGACGACCGCGTCGGTGGTGAAGACCGCCTCCGGGATCCCGTTGGGATCGAGCAGCGCGGCCAGGTCCAGTACCGGTCGGGCCAACCCCCGGGGCGGGTGGTTGTCGGCGGCGTCCAGGGACAACAGCCAGGTGGCCGCGACCGTGGCCCGGTGGTCGTCGGGCAGGGCGTCGTCGGGCGGCGCGAGATCGGCCAGGCGCTGACCGGCCAGTCGGTCCCGGTAGGCCGCCGCGTCGATGCCACGATCGCGGATGAACGCCGCGGCCTGCGCGACCGCCAGCGGCAGATAGCCGAGGTCGGCGGCCAACGCCTCGACATCGCCCTGTTGGTCGCCGGTGGTGCCGGTGGCCCGGGTGAGATAGTCGACGGCCTCGGCGGGGGTGAACAGGTCGACCGGCACCAGGACGCGACCGTCGGTGTGCAGGACCGGATCCCGACGGCGGGTGGTGACCACGGTACGGCCGTCACGGTTGGCCGGCGGCCACCAACCGGCGGCATCGCCGGGCGCGTCGAGGTTGTCCAACACGACCAGCCACCGCCGGTCGGTGCGCTCCAACCAGACCAGCAACCGCCCCGCCGCTGTCTCCGGCTCCAGATCGGCGGTCGCCACACCGACAGCACGCGCCGCCTCCGCGTAGGCGGCGATGATCGCGTCACGACTGGACGCCGTGACCCAGACCAACACGTCCAGCTCACCATTGGTGTCGAGGT
Source organism: Micromonospora sp. NPDC049240 (assembly GCF_040647835.1). Classification (NCBI taxonomy): domain Bacteria; kingdom Bacillati; phylum Actinomycetota; class Actinomycetes; order Micromonosporales; family Micromonosporaceae; genus Micromonospora; species Micromonospora sp. NPDC049240. Next base: position 41,475 of record NZ_JBEZCX010000002.1, on the reverse strand, counting down.
GACGAGCGAACTGGCCGGCCAACTGCGTCTTGCCGACACCACCCATCCCCGACAGCACCTGTGTCAACACCGCGGTCCGCCCGGTCCGGGCCGCCCGCATCAGATCGACGCGGGCCTCGCGGTCCTGGAACCAGGCGGCCTGCTGCGGCACCCGACCGATCCGGACCACCCCACCCACCCGGGCCGACCCCGCGGCACGTGCCCCACGAGCGTCGAGACGGTCGAAGACCAACGACGCCAGCGCGAACACCGCGCCCGCGATCCCGGCGATCCAGCCGGCCTGTTCGGTGCCCGTCCACCCCGGGCGGGGCGACCACCAACCGGCCGGCAACCACCAGGCCGACACGGCCACCAGCGCACAACCGACAGCCACCACCGCGAGCACGACCACGCGCCGCCGCAGCCGACGCCGGAACACCCGAGTCACCCCACCATCATCGACGGTGACCACAACGCCCTCACGGTGGCCCGGTACGGCCCGGCGGGGAGCGCCGTTCCTTCCCGGGCCGGTTGGCGTGACCCGCCGGGTGGCGTCAGCCGATGCCGTCGACGGCGGCCCGGAGCGCGTTGATCGACGGGTCCCAGGTGAAGTTCAGCACGGGCAGGCCGGACGCGGCGGCGTTGCTGTCGCCGCCGAGGACCACCGCCCGCGGCTTGCCGGAGCCCTGCGGGACCACGAGGTACCAGTTGCCTCTCACATTCGCGATGAACACTTCGTCTGCCTCCTGGTCCGGCGGGTTGGGGTTGCCCCCGTCTCCGACGTGGTTCTCGAAATCCGTGGTGGCGCCGAAATTCGTCGGGCTGCCGGTGTTCAGCCAGAGACTCGTGTGCACGTGCGGCCCGACACCCTGGTCGCTGCCGTTCGCCGACGCGCCGGAGTAGGCGATCGTCTGGCCCCGCGACACGCGTTGCCCGGTGGAGACGGCGATCCTCGACAGGTGCAGGTGTCGGGTGTAGTTGCCGTCGTCGTGGGCCATCCCCACGACGCGTCCGGTCGCGGTGGAGGTGTCGGTCTTCACGAGGCGGATCGTGCCGTTCGCCGCGGCCACGACCGGAGTGCCGGTGGCCACCGCGTAGTCGGTGCCCGGCTCGGCCGAGGGCGGCGTCCGGTTCCGGTGGTCCTGCCAGGAACTGGAGATCCGGACGTTCCCGCAGGGCCGCTGATAGCTGCCCGCGGCCCGGGCGGCGCCGGGCAGCAGCGCGAAGGCGGCCGACACCCCGGACGCGGCCAGCGCGGCGCCGGTGAGGAACCCCCGCCTCGAGAGCCCTCGCAGGTAGGCGATGCCGTCGAGATCCTCGGGCCCCGGCTCGCCGTGGCCGGCATTCCGCGCAGGGCTGGGGCGCGGCTCCCCACTGAGGATCATCAATGCAACCTAAGGCTGCCCCCGGCGAAGGGCAAGGGCTTCGCGGCGCGCGCCGGCCGGCGAGCCCCCGCCGACCGCTCAGCCTGGACGGCGTCCCCACGCCGAGATCAGCGGCGCGAGGGTGAGGTCGAGCTCGCCGGCCTCGACGGCGGCCAGGTGGGCGTCGATCTCGACGTCGTCGGCCAGCCCCGCGGCGAGCAGCTCGCCACGGACCATGCGCACCGTCGCGGCCTCCAGCCGGTCGCAGGCCACGCCGCCGATCGGAAAGCAACCGGCGGCCGTCACCTCGACCAGACCCGCCGCCCGCAACGCCCGCGGCAGCGTACGGCCGAAGCGCAGATCGGCGCCGCGGCGGGTCAGCAACTCCCGGACGGCCCGGCGCAGCCGGTTGGCGCGCCGCTGCGCCGGGCCGACCTCGTCGAGGCAGGCCAGTGGCTGCAACTCGGTGTCGGCGTCCTCCACCACCAGCCATCCGCCGGGCCGCAGCGCCGCCGTCATCGTCGCCAACGCCCGGGCCCGGTCGGGCAGGTGGACGAGCACGAGCCGCGCGTGCACCAGGTCGAACGTGCCGGGCTGCGGCGGCGGGTCCGCGACGATGTCATGTCGGCGCACCTCGTACCGGCCGTGCGGGTCCAACCAGGCCGGATCGAGGTCGGTGGCCAGCACGTGACCGGTCGGCCCGACGGCCGTGGCCAGCGCCTCGGGAATGCTGGGGCCGCCGGCGCCGACCTCCCAGCAGCGCCAGCCCGGCCCCACCCCGAGCCGGTCGAAGTGCCCACGCGTGACCCCGTCGAACAGCTCGGCCAGCCAGGTGAACCGCTCACCCGCCTCGACCCGGGCGTTGTCGAGCAGGTAGCGGTGATCCGGGGAACCCATGCCCCCATCCTCCCGCCGGCCGGGCGCGGTGTCAGCGCGACCGGGGGCGAAACTCCCGCTGTTCGGTGCGCAGGGCGGTCGCGGTCCGGGCCCGGGCCGCCCACCCGGCCGGCAGCAGCGCTCCGAGCAGCGCCGTCACCGGCCCGCCCAGCGCCAACGCCGCCAGGGCGACCGACCCGTACACGTCGAGCAGCGGCTGCGGCAGGTGCAGTCCGCCGTTGGCGGCTCGGTCACCTTCGGCATGCGCGAAGAAGTGTTCGCGCCCGCATTCGGCCCGGGTCGTCGCGCAACTCGTCTCCGCGTTCACCGACGCCGTCACCGCCGTGTCCGGTGACGGCCGCCGCGACGAGGTGCTCGTCGAGCTGGTCGGTCAGCCCACGTCCCGGTCCGGGCTGGGCGGGAGGATCATCGGCACCGACTGACCGGCCCGGGCGTCAGGGGCGGGGGAAGATCGGCACCGGCTGGTCCTCCGGGTCCAGGTCGAGCCCGGCCGGCCCGATGATGCGCGGATCCGGCGTGCCGACCACGGCCTCGTCCTTGTCGGCGTAGTCGAAGCGGTGCAGCACGTGGCGCATCGCCTCCAGCCGGGCCCGCTTCTTGTCGTTGCTCTTCACCACCGTCCACGGCGCGTCCGCGGTGTCGGTCCAGAAGAACATCGCCTCCTTGGCCTCGGTGTAGTCGTCCCAGCGGTCGAGTGAGGCGAGATCCATCGGCGAGAGCTTCCACTGACGCACCGGGTCGACCTTGCGGATGACGAACCGGGTGCGCTGCTCGTTGCGGGACACCGAGAACCAGAACTTGACCAGGCGGATGCCGGAACGGACCAGCATCCGTTCCAGGTCCGGGGCCTGCCGCAGGAACTCCAGGTACTCCTTACGGGAACAGAAGCCCATCACCCGCTCCACGCCGGCCCGGTTGTACCAGGACCGGTCGAACAGCACGATCTCCCCGGCCGCCGGCAGATGCGCCAGCCAACGCTGGAAGTACCACTGGCCGGCCTCACGCTCGTCCGGCTTCTCCAGCGCGACCACGCTCGCGCCGCGCGGGTTGAGATGCTCCATGAAGCGCTTGATCGTGCCGCCCTTGCCGGCGGCGTCTCGGCCCTCGAAGAGGACCACCAACCGCTCGCCGGTGTCCTTGACCCAGTCCTGCAACTTGAGCAGCTCGATCTGGAGCAACCGCTTCTGGTGGTCGTACTCCTCCCGGTCGAGACGCTCGTCGTACGGGTAGCCGTCGCGCCAGGTCTCCACCGGGCTGCCGTCGGGCAGCAGCAGGACCGGGTCGTCGTCGTATCCGTCGTGTACCTGGTAGTCGGCGGCGAGGTCGAGCAGCGCGGTGTCGGCCATACCGGTCGTACCTACCCCGCCGCGCCCGCCTCGATGCGGTCGGACCACAACTCCCAGGTGGTGCTCAGGTTGCCCGGCGGAACCGGTGACCCGTGATGGTTTCGGCCCCGGCGTCGCGGGGAGACCCGGCCGCGACCAGGGGCGGGGACGCGCTAAGGGGGCGGCCGGTTGCGGATGTGCGGTCGATAGGGGTCTCCTCCCGACGGATTCACCGGGATCATCGTGCCTGCGACGACCGCCCGGCCCACCAGCCGACCGCGGCTGCCGGCACCTCTCGCGCACCTTCGGGGAAGGAACTGCCTTGTCCACTCGTCGTCAACTGCTGCGCCTCGGCGCGGCGTCGGGCATCGTCGGGGCGACCGGTGGCCTGGCCGGTCTGGCCGGGCAGTGGGGCGCGGCTCCCGCCACGGCCGGGACCGCCGCGCCGACGGCCACGCCCGTGACGCCGTTCACCGTGCCGTTGACGGTGCCGCAGACCCTGCGCCCGGTGCTGCGGACCGCCACCACCGACTACTACTCGGTCACCATGCACCGGCGGCGACTGGAGATCCTGCCCGGCACGCGCACCGAGGTGTACACCTACAACGGCGACCTGCCCGGCCCCACGATCCACGCCACCTCGGGTCGGCGGGTGGTGGTCCGCCAGCGGAACCGGCTGACCATGCCCACGGCGGTGCACCTGCACGGCGGCGCCACCGCCCCCGAGGACGACGGCTCGGGCGACGCCACGATCCCGCCGGGCGGCGAGCGGGTCTACACCTACCCGAACCGGCAGGCGCACGCCACGCTCTGGATGCACGACCACACCCACCACATGGAGGCGGAGCACCTCTACCGGGGCCTGGCCAGCCTCTACCTGCTCACCGACCGCACCGAGGCGGCGCTGCCGCTGCCCCGGGGCCGGTTCGACGTCCCGCTGGTGCTGCGCGACGCGCACCTGGATGCCAACGCCCAGTTGGTCTGGACCATGGACGACGCCGACAACCGCACCACCCTGCTGGTCAACGGACGGCCGTGGCCGCGCTTCGAGGTGCAGGCCCGCCGCTACCGCCTGCGCCTGGTCAACGCCAGCAACCTGCGGTTCTATCTGCTGCGGCTCGCCGACGGCGGGGACATCACGGTGATCGGCTCCGACGGCGGCCTGCTGGAGGCACCGGTCACCATGCCGTACGTGCTGCTCTCACCGGGTGAGCGGCTCGACGTGGTGGTCGACTTCGCCCGCTACCAGCCGGGCACCTCGGTGGTGCTGCAGAACCTGATGGGGCCCGGCCCGGCCGAGCAGGTGGGCCAGGTGATGCGCTTCGACGTCGTACCGGCGAAGGGCCCGGACCGCACGTCGGTGCCGCAGCGGCTGCGTACGCTGCCGCCGCTGCCCACGCCGACCGTGCGCCGCAGCATCGAGCTGCGGATGGACGACGCGGGTTCCGGTGGGCATCAGGCGTACATCGACGGGAAGGTCTTCGACCCGGCCCGGATCGACACCACCATCGCCTGGGGCAGCACCGAGGAGTGGACGGTGACCAACGCCAACGTGGTCATGCCGCACAACTTCCACATGCACCTGGTGCAGTTCCGGGTGCTCGACCGCAACGGCGCGCCGGCCGATCCCACCGAGTCCGGGCTGAAGGACACCGTGATCGTCTGGCCCGGGCAGAGCGTGCGGTTGCAGGCGACGTTCGACACCTGGCGTGGCGTCTACCCCTATCACTGCCACATGGTCGACCACAGCGCGATGGGCATGATGGCCAACCTCAGGATCGTCTGATCCGTCCCGGACAGCAGGCAGCAGATCAGGGCGCGTAACCGGGGTCGGCGACCCTCTCGGCGATGCGGGTGAGCCAGTGCCTGTCGTTGGCGCGGGACTCGGCGCTGGCCCCGGGGGCGAGAATGCCGGCGAGGAACGCGGCGACGTCGTCGAGGTGCCGCTCGGCGCGGTAGTAGCTCAGCCTGGTCCGGTCCGGTTCCCACGGCCCGTAGCCCCGGCGGAACAGTTCCGCGCGGCGCGCGTCGATCGGATGGTCCCCGAAGTCACCGCTGAGGACGAACGTCAGGTCCCGCTCGCGCGGCGCGAGCACCGGCGCGTCCCAGTCCACGACGTGCAGCGGGCCGTCGCCGTCGGCGATCAGGTTGCCGGGGTGGATGTCGGCGTGGCAGACGACGTGCCGGGCCGGCGTCATCCGGGCGGCCAGCTCGTCGACGGTCGCCGACAACCGGTGCAGCGCGTCGCCGTACCGGTGCCAGAACGCGCCGAGGGCGGCGCTCGCCGCCGCCTGCCGGCCCAGCGTCCGCAGCCGTTCGCCGGCGCTCGACCGGTAGGTCTCGGCCGGCAGGAGGCCGGCGATCCCGGCGGTCGGCGTGATCGTGTGCAGGCGACCCAGGAACTCGCCGTACTCGATCCACTGCTGGTCCGTGAGGCCGCGCTCCCACCGGCTCCCGCCGTCGTGGAACGGGTAGAGCAGCAGGTGGTGGTCCCCGAAGGCGTGCGGGGTGCCGCCGTCGGGCCGGTCGATCGGCGCGACCACCTGCCGGATGCCCCGGGCCCGGAGCAGGCCGGGCAGCCGGACGGCCGCCGGCGTGAACTCGCCGAGCCGGAGCTTCAGGAACCAGCGCCCGCCGCCGACCGTGTCCACCCGGTAGGCCCAGGCCCGGCCGTCGAGGCCGACCGGCAGGAAGACGAGAGCGGAGACGTCCAGCGCCCAGGCGGCGGCCACCTCCGCCGCCAGCGACCGTTCGTCGACGTCGGGCTTGTCGATCATGGACGGAGCGTGACAGGCCGGCGTCCGCCCGGCAAGCGCATTCGCCGGTACGCGGGCGGTCCGGGGACCGGACGTCGGTCACGTCCGGTCCCCGGGGTACGTCGGGGCCGGGGCGGCCGACGCTCAGGCCGGCGGGGCGCTCGGGGCCTGTGCGTGTGGCTCGCCGAACCAGCGGGACAGGTGCCTGTCCAGGTCCCGCTGGTCGTCGCCGGCCCAGGCGACGTGGCCGTCCGGGCGGAGCAGCACGCCCGGGACGTCCAGCGTGGCGGTGGGATCCCCGAGGTGGTCCACCCGGTCCGACCACCCGTCGACGGTCAGCCGGCCGGTGCGGTCCAGCAGCAGGCCGCGGCCGTGGTGCAGCAGGTCGTAGAGGCGGCCCTGCCGCACGTCGACGTCGGGCAGGCGGCGACCGAGCAGGTCGGGTCCCTCGCCGAGGTCGTAGCGGACGTCGATCGCGGTGATCTTCTCGATCAGGCGGCGGTTCACCTCGTCGATGTCCATCAGCTCGGTGAGCAGCCGGCGGACGGCTCGTGGGCCCGGCCCGGTGGACAGCAGTTCCATCTGGGCGCGCGTGTTGTCCAGCACGTCTGCGGCGACCGGGTGGCGTTCGGCGTGGTAGGTGTCGAGCAGCGTGTCCGGCGCCCAGCCCCGGACCTGCGCGGCCAGCTTCCACCCGAGGTTGAACACGTCCTGGAGGCCGAGGTTGAGGCCCTGCCCGCCGATCGGCGGATGGATGTGGGCCGCGTCGCCGGCCAGCAGCACCCGACCGACGCGGTAGCGTTCCGCGAGCCGGGTGGCGTCCCCGAAGCGGGACATCCAACGCGGGGAGTGCACCCCGAAGTCGGTGCCGGCGACCACGCGGAGCTGGCGTCGGAAGTCCTCAAGCGTCGGCGGCTTCGCGCGGTCGCTGACGCCCGGGACGGGGACGATGACGCGATAGACCCCGACGCCGACGGGCGCCACCAGGAACCGCCTGTCGGTTTCCCGGACCTCGGCCACCCGGGCGGCGATCTCCTCGGGCGACACGCCCACGGCCAGCTCGCCCAGCAACGTCTCGGACCGCGCGGGCTCGCCGGGGAAGCCGACGCCGAGCAGCTTGCGCACCGCGCTGCGCCCACCGTCGCAGCCGACGAGGTAGCGCGTGCGCAGCCGTTGCCCGTCGGCCAGCTCGACGGTCACCCCGTCGTCGTCCGGCCCGAGGCCGGCCACCGCACAACCCCGCCGGACCTGCGCACCCCGCGCGACCGCGTGCTCTTCGAGCAGGTGGACGAGGACCGGCTGCGGGATTCCCAGCAGATAGGCGTACGCGGAGTCCAGGCCCTCCGGCGCGGGCTTGTCGATGGCGGCGAAGAAACCGCGGGCCGGACGCCGTCGCCCGCGTTCGAGCACGCGCGCCAGCAGCCCGCGCATGGCCAGCAGCTCGATGCTGCGGATGTGCAGACCGACGATGCGGGCGAACGACGTCGGCTCGGTCTCCTTGTCGAGGACGAGCACCCGGACGTCGTGCAGCCGTAGTTCGGCAGCCAGCATCGCGCCGACCGGCCCGCAGCCGGCGATGATCACATCGAACATGGTGTTGCCTTTCGGGAAGCGCCGTGGTGGCGAGGGCGCTCCCGGCGACACCTACGTCGATCGCCCGACCGGGACCGGAGGCGGAGCACCCACATCGATACGGTTCATGGGTCTCACCTCCTCGGGCCGGGTCACGGTCAGCCGCAAGTTACAAGCCCGGGCGTCACCCGGTCCAGTCCTTTTCGGTGGTGCCGGCACCACGCTCGGTAAGCGGGGACGGGAAACCTGATGGAGAATCTTCCGGTACGGGCGTCGATATCTGATCGTCCTGTTTGGGTAGGGACAGGGGAGGGGTGACCGGAGAGAGTCGCCCGGGACAAGGGAGTCATGGCATGAAGCGGTACCTGATCTCGTTCGAAGACGGCGCGATGGACCACATCCCCGCCGAGGAGATGGCCGACGTGGACAAGGCCTCGCACGCGGTGATGGAGGACGCCGTGAAGGCCGGCGCGTACGTGTTCGGCATCGGGGTCGAACGCCAGCGGGCGAGCGTCGTGGCCGCGGACGGGACGGTCACCGAGGGCCCTGACCCGGAGGCCGCGAGGTTCCTCGGCGGGTTCGTGATCGTCGACGCGGAGACCCGCGAGGAGGGCCTGGCCTGGGCGACCCGGATCGCCGACGCCTGCCGGTGCCCGCAGGAGGTGCGGGAGCTCCAGTACGACCCGGAGACGGAGAAGATGCTCCGCCGCCACCAGGACGACTGATCACCCCGGCTCGCCCGGCGCCGCCCGGGCCAGCCGCTCGCGGACCCGGTCGACGTCCGAGTGGCCGAGGCCGTCGAGGATGACCAGGGCCCGGCGCCAGGTGCGGAGCGCGCCGGCCCGGTCACCGGCGGAGTGTCGGCAGTCACCGAGCCGGGTCAGGGTGTCCGCCTCGTCGTACCGGTCACCGATGCGCTGGTAGAGCGTCAGCGCCCGGCCGTAGCACCGGGCCGCCCGACGGTGGTGGCCGAGCCGGTCGTGGATGAGGCCGAGACTGTCCCAGGGCGCCCCGCCCGATCCCGGCGACCGGGCCGGTACGCGATCCGCGTACCGGCCCGGTTCCGTGCGGCCTACGCCTTGATCGCGGCGTCCAGTGCCTTGGCCAACTCGTCGTGCCCGGGCAGGTTGGGGTGCGGGCACCCACCGATCAACTTCTTCTGGATCTTGTCGGAGGTGAGGGCCGGCGCCGGCTGGAAACGGACGATCGGGTCGGCGGGCAGGATGCTCGCCCGGATGGCGTTGTTGACGTCCTTCGTCCAGGCCTGGACCTGTGTCTTCCACGCCGGCTGCGTCACGAGGTCCACCTCGACGTCGGGGATGTTCGGCAGCGCGCCCTTGACCGGGTCGGGCAACTTCGTGTTCTGCACGTACGTCTGGGCGAACGAACCCAGCGCCACCTTCGCCGGCGTGATGTCGTAGTAGCCCATCCAGACGACCTTGTCCGCCCCGGCGCGGACCATCCGGGTCGTGATCGCGTTGACGTCCGCGGTGATCTTCGCGTAGTTGGCCGGTCCGTCGAAGGCGGGCACCACGAACCGGAGCCGGTCGATCGTCACCTCCTTCTCGTTGCCGGCGTTGACGTTCTCCTGGAGCACCACCTGGCACGCCCCGCCCTTGATGACGTCGTCCCGGCCGACCTGCTTGCCGGTCGTGTCGTACCAGCGCATCACCGCGTTGAGCGGGAGGTTGTTCCGGATGAAGTACTTGACCATCTCCGTCCGCATCAACTCGGCCATGCCGCACATCGCGATGCCCTGGGCCACCTGGGTCCAGTTGGTGTTGTTGATCCCGCCGGTGGTGACGAAGTACGCCTTGCGCCGATCCTGTTTGGCCTTGGCCACGGCCGCCTCGGCCAGCGCTATCGGCGGCGACGTGCGCGACCAGAGGTTCTCGCAGGCGTCCGGATAGGTCGCCGGCGCGCCGAGGATGTCGCCGGTGCCCATGCCGGTGCGCGCGAAGTTGTAGTACTCCACCACGTCCTGGTTGAGCGCGGTCACGTACCTGCCCGCGTAGCTCGACGTCATGTCGTTGCCGGGCAGGCCGCGCTGGTCCGCCTGGGTGTTCTGGTTGACGGCGCACTTCTTGGGTTCGTGGTGGTGTTTCGCCTGGATGTGCGCCGAGGTGACGGAGTCGCCGGTTGCCACCAGCACCGCGGGCGCGGCCGGATTCCGGTTCGGTGGGCAGAGCCGGTCCTTCTCCGCTTCGGGGAGTCGGCTGTCGGTGGGCGCGGTGCCGCCGGTCGCCGCGCAGCCGCCGGCAGGCGGTGACGGACTCCCCGAGGGCGGCACGGTGGCGCTGGGCGGCACGGTGCTGCTGGGCGGCGCGGTGCTGGGCGGTGCGCTGCTGCTGGGTGGCGCGGTGGCGCTGGGCGGGACCGAGGCGCTGGGCGGCACGGTGGCGCTGGGCGTCACGGTGCTGCTGGATGGCGCGGCGGTGGTCGGCGGCGTGGCGGACGTGGTCGTGCCGGGTGACGACGGCGGGCCGGACGCCGGCACGGTGGGGCTCGGGGTGACCGGGCACGGTCTCGGCGACACCGCCGAGGCGGACGGGTCGACCGATCCGCTCGGACCCGGACCCGCGCTGCCGGTGGAGGTCGGAACGCTGGTCGGGGCGACGGTCGCGGTCGAGGAAGCCGAGGGCGTCGCCGTCAGGGCGACCGCGAGTGGCGTCGTCGAGGGCGCGCCGGTCGGCCCGCACCGGGCCTGCCGGTCCTCCTCGATGCCGGTCCGCACGTCGGGCGGCAACGGCTCGTCCGGTGCGACGCACGGATCGAAGAACCAGTCCACCCCCTCGATGGTGCGGATGCAGGTGCGCTCGTCGACGGCGTCGGCGGGGGTGTGGTCCACGGCCGGCTGGGCCAGGGCGGGCAGCAGCCCGGTGCCCAGGGTGATCACCATGGTGGCGGCCGGCAGCAGGAGCGTGCGGGGTCTGCGCATCGAACCTCCGATCGGTCCCGGGCGCACCGCCCGGGACCCCGCCTCTACCCACTTCCATAGATCGAGATTCCTAGATTTGTTGCCGACTGTCGGGAGGGTGGTCAACCGCCCGGGCAGCGGGTGTCACCACCGCTGTGCTCCATGCAGTGTCCCGGCGGGCCGGGCGTGGTCGGGGCCGGCGCCGGGTTCAGGTCCCGGGCGGCGTGCACGGCGATCGGCAGGGCGGGCACGGCGAGCCCGACGGCGAGCACCAGGAAGACGATCGCGGTACGGACCAGTCGCAGGTGGTACGCCACCAGCGCGACGAGAACGGGCCCGGCGACCGCCACCAGGACGAAGGTCAGCAGGGCAAGCGTCGCCCGGTGGCGCAGGTCCGCGACCTCACCCGGGGCGTCGCCGTAGCTGACCGACCACTGCCGCAGGCCGATGCCCACCCACCAGGTGGCCGTCGCGATCAGCCCGCAGACCCAGAGCACGACAAGCAGCCCGACGATCGGTCCGCCCCGGCGGGCGGTGGCGGTGGTGGCAGACGTCATGCGGTCCAGCGTGGCCGAGGTCGATGTGGCGGGCATGAGTCGGCGTACTCAGGAGGCGCGGACGGCGGCGCCTGCCGGGCCGGTCACCGGCGCTGGGCCAGGAAGCGCAGGTATTCCACCCGGTCGAACGGGTTGCCGTCGGTGCGCGGCCGGCCGGGCGGGTCGCCGACCACCGGCCGGTCCCCGCCGGGCGTCGACGACCACAACCCCTCGCCGCGGGACAGGTCCGGCAGCCGCTGCTGTGCCTCCGGTTCCAGCCGGGTCGGCAGGACGCCGCCGATCCGCCAGCCGGCCGCGATCTCGTCGGCGCTGTCGATCCGGGCGCCGAGCCGGCCCAGGTACGTCGTGACCGGGCCGAGCCGGTCGGCCGGCACCTCCGCCTCGAACCGGCGGCACGGCTCGAAGACCCGGGTGCCGGCCTCGGCGAGCGCCCGCATGAGGACGTGGGGCGCGAGGTCCCGGAAGTGCCCGGCGGTGGTGATCGGCGACCAGTAGCCGCTGTGGGTGAGCGTGACCCGGATGTCGGTGACCGGCCAGCCGTGGCGTCCCTGGTCGAGCGCGGCGCGGGTGGCCTCCTCGATGGCCCGGTGGAACGACAGCGGCAGCGAACCGAGCTCGACCGCCAGCCGGTAGTCCACGCCGGAACCGGGCTCGACCCGGAACCCGACCGTGCCGGAGAAGCCGTGCCCGATGATCTCCACGGCGCTGCCGGTGCCGACCGGTCGCTCGACGTGCATCAGCCGGCCCGGCCCGAAGTCCGCCTCGATCCCGTACGTCTCGGTCAGCGTCGCGGCCAGCACCTCGCGTTGCACCTCGCCGTAGAGCAGCACGCTCGTGCCGCCGTCCGGGGCCACCCGGGTCCGGATGAACGGGTCGGCGTCCGCCAGGTCCAGCAGCGCGGCGTGCAGCGCCAGGGCCCGGTCCGGGTCGCGGGGACGCACCACCGCCTCCAGCGTGGGCGCCGGGAAGTGCGCGCGTCCGTCGAGGCCGGCCGGGCTGCCGAGCTGATCGCCGAGGCGTACCCCGGTCAGGCCGGTGACCCGCGCGATGGCCCCGGCCGTCAGCGCGGCCGGCTGCGGGCGGTCGGTGGTCGCGCCGACCACGTCGAGCCGGACGATCCGGGCGCGCGTCGCGGTGATCCGGCCGTCCGGCTCCCGGCGGTACGCGGTGACCGGCTGCCGCGCGCGGAGCCGCCCGCCGTACGACCGCAGGTACGCCACCCGCTCGCCGGTCGGGTCGCGTTCCAGGGCGAAGACGCGGGCCCGTGGCTCGGGCTCGGCCGGCGGCGACGCCGGGAGCAGGGTCGCGACGGCGTCCAGCAGTTCCGGCACGCCGACCCCGGACAGCGCCGAACCGAACAGCAGCGGGTGGACCTGCCCGGCCGCGGTCTGCGCGCGGAGCGCCAGGTCGATCCGGTCCGGGTCGGGCGGCAGGTCGTCGACCAGGGCGGCCAGCAACTCGTCGTCGTGTTCGGCGAGGACCTCGGCGAGCCGCTGGGCGGCGCCGTGGTCGTACCGTGGCTGGTCGATCCGGAACGTGGCCCCGGGAGTGCCGGGCGCGCGGACCGCGCCCAGCGGGGCGACGGCCGGGGTGAGCAGTCGGCGCACGTCCGCGACCAGCTCGTCGACGCGGGCGCCCACCCGGTCGATCTTGTTGACGAAGATCAGGGTGGGCAGCCGCAGCGACCGGAGGATCCGCATGAGCCGCCGGCTGTGCGGCTGGACGCCCTCGACCGCGGACAGCACCAGGACGGCCGCGTCGAGCACCCCGAGCGCGCGTTCGACCTCGGCCACGAAGTCGCTGTGCCCGGGCGTGTCGAGCAGGTTGACCTGGCGGTCGCGGACGTCGAACGCGGCGACGGCGCTGCGGATGGTGATGCCCCGCCGACGCTCGATCTCGCCGCTGTCGGTGCGGGTGGTGCCCGCGTCGACGCTGCCGAGCCGGTCGATGGCGCCGGTGGCGTGCAGCAGGCGTTCGGTCAGGCTGGTCTTACCGGCGTCGACGTGGGCGACGATGCCGAGGTTGACGGTCTGCACGGGTCGACGGGTCCTCGAAAGCTCGCGTCCGGATGGGCGGGAAGGTTTCGAGTCCTCGCATCGTCGTGCTCCCGTCGTCGGTTCGGCCCGTCTCCGCGTCAGGCTGGCAGAGCCGGCGCGGCCGGTCCACCGAATTGCGCGGTCACCTCCCGGGACGCTCGTCCGGGCCGGCCGGCCGCTCGGTCTCCTGCACCAGGTAGTGCGGCCGGCGCTTGGTCTCGTAGTAGATCCGGCCGATGTACTCCCCGATCACCCCGAGGAGCATCATCTGGATGCCGCCGAGGCCGATCACGCTGACGATGATGGTGGTGTAACCGGGGACGTCGATGCCCTTCTCGACGGCGTCCGCGACCACCCAGGCCATGTACGCGACCGCGATCAGGGTGAGGAACAGGCCGCCGTAGATCGCGAGCCGCAGCGGCCGGTTGTTGAACGACAGCAGGCCGTCGAACGCGTAGTTGAAGAGCTTGCCGAAGGTCCACCGGCTCCGCCCCGCCTGCCGGATCTCGTTGCGGTGGGTCACCACCGCGGTCCGGAAGCCGATCCAGGAGAACAGACCCTTGGAGAACCGGTTGTACTCCGGCATGGCCAGGATCGCGTTCACCGCGAGCCGGGACAGCAGCCGGAAGTCGCCGGCTCCGTCCAGCAGGCGTACGTCGATCCACCAGTTGATGGCCCGGTAGAACGACCGGGACGCGAGCGTCCGGACGAAGCGGTCACCACGCCGGTCCCGGCGGGCGATCACCTGGTCGAAGCCCTGCCGGTAGAGCGTCAGCATCTCGGGCAGCAGCCGCGGCGGGTGTTGCAGGTCGGCGTCCATGATCACGACCGCGTCGCCGGTGGTCCGCCGCAGCCCGGCGAGCATCGCCGCCTCCTTGCCGAAGTTGCGGCTCAGCGACGTGTAGCGGACGTCCGCGTCGGCGGCGGCGAGCCGGCGCAGCGCCGCGAGGGTGCCGTCGGTGCTGCCGTCGTCGACGTAGACCACCTCGACGTCCACGTCGGGCAGTTCGGCGAGCGCGGCGCGCACGGTCCCGTGCAGCCGCTCGACCGACGCCTCCTCGTTGAAGCAGGGCACCACCACGGACAGCCGCACCCGCGTCACCTCGGCCCGCCCCGGTCAGAGGTGAAAGACGAGCGTGCCATCGAGATCCTCCCGGGTGATGCCGAGCCCGTCGACGGGCCGGGCCTCGATGCCCTCCCAGGGTGTGCCGGCGGCGCGGCTCGGGACGGCCACCACCGACCGCACGCCGATCCCGCGCAGGTACGCCACGCTGCCCGGGTCGGGGAAGGACGCGATCGCCGCCTTGGTCTGCGCCTGGCTGACCGGCTCGAAGCCGGCCAGCCCGTTCGTCACCCGGGGAAAGCCGTCGGTCGTCCACAGCATGTACGTCAGGTCGCCCACGCCACCGGCCGGCAGCACCAGGATCGGATCCCGGGCCGCCCGCATGGCCGCCGGTGGTCGGGGCACCTCCGGGTGGGGCGTGGTGTTGACGCCCTCCACCACGACCAGGGCGAGCGGCGCGAGCAGGACCAGCGGCATGAGGAACCGTGACCAGCGGCGGCCGGTGGACCGTCCCGGCGACTCGGCCAACGCGGTCACCAGCCCGGCGGCCAGCAGCGCGAGCAGCAGGCTGGTCCAGTGCATCATCCGGCCGGGCGTGCGCAACGCGTCCCAGCCCGGCAGGTGCGTGGACAACGTCAGGTAGCCGGGATCGCCGTCCCCGCCCAGCGTGGCGCCCAACCCCAGCAGCACCGTGCCGAGCACCCCCACCCCCAGCGCCACCCGGCGCCGCAGCGGGTACGCCGAGACGACCAGCCCCGCCGCGGCCAGCCCGATCAGCGTCATGCCCGGCAGCAGCGCCATCTCCGGCGGCCAGGAGAGCTGCTCGCGTGCGGCGGCGTGCCGCTCGCCCCACAGCCACGAGTCCCCGGGCGCGGTGAGGAACCCCATCAGCGGCGGGGAGAACATCTTCGTCCAGTCCAGCGTGCGTTGGGCCTGCGGGTTGAGGTCGACGACGCGCAGGAAGACCAGGCCGAGCAGGAGCGTCACCGCGCCGAACACGGCGCCGCCGGCCAGGTCCGCCAGCAGCAGCCGGCGGCCGAACGGCGGTCGTTCCCGTCGGCGCCACCAGGACCAGCCGTAGCAGCCGGCCGCCACCAGCACGGCGGCCAGCAGGAAGTACACGAGCGGCAGCCCGATGCCGAAGCCGAGGCTGACCTGCCAGGCGGCGACGAGCCACCCGGCGAACGCCCAGCCGGGCCGCCGCCGCTCCGGCCGGTAGCCGTGCCGCAGCGACCACCCGTGCCCCCGGGCCAGCATCGCCAGGCACAGCGCGATGCCGCCGCTGGACAGGATGTTCAGGTGCCCGGAGTGCGCCAGCCGCCACGGCGCGAACGCCCAGGCGACCCCGGCGACCGCCCCGCCCCACCGGTTCGCGCCGAGCTGCCGGGCCAGCGCGTACGCCCCGAAGCAGGCCAGCGCGTGCAGCAGCACGTAGAGCACGTTGTACCGGATCACGGCCGCCTCGAAGCCGGTGCCGAGCATCCCGGCCGGGGCGTAGCCGAGCAGCGTGTCGCTGTAGGCGTACGTGTACCGCTCGGGATAGAACGTGTTCGAGTGCCAGAGGTCGAGCGGGTTGGTCAGCAGCGCGTGCCCCGCCCAGGCCACCTGCCACGCCTGCAACGTGGGATCGCCGAGGTCGCCGGGGATGGTGCTCGCCGGGTGCCGCAGCGTCGGCCAGGTGAGCGCCACCGACACCAGCAGGCTGGCCAGCGCCGCGAGGACCCATTCGGTGCGGGTGCGGCGCCACCACGGCCGGCCCGGGGCCGGGTCGGCGGTGGGCTGTTCGGGGGGTGCGCTCTCGGTGCGGTCCCGAGCGTCGGTGGATGGGGCTTCCATGGGATAGATGGTCTGCGATGCGCTGGCCGTTGTCGATCAGCTGTCCGGAGGGTGGACCGCCGACGCTTGATTGAATAGGGATCTGTCAATAGATTGGGGGTGGGCGTCGCCGAGGTCCTCCGACCGGGCCGTCGGCGGCTGACAGCTCCACCCCGAGCCGGGCACGTCGGCGGTACGCGCCGACCGGTCGCCGTGGCGCACCGCCGCGCCACATCCAGGGCACGTTGCCGCGCCGCGTCCGTCCGGGCCGCGCGCCGCCGCGTCGCCTCCGCCCCGCTCGATGGCAGAAGGACCCTCCATGACGATTCTCCGCGCCCGCCCCGCCCCGATCCTGGCGGCCGTCGCCGCGCTGGCCGCCACCCTGGCCGCGACCGGCACTGCCCTGCTCGCCGGCCCGGCCGCCGCCGCCCAGGGCTGCCGGGTCGACTACACGCCCAACCAGTGGTCCGGCGGGTTCACCGCCAACGTCAAGGTCTCCCCCGGGGACACCGCCGTCTCCGGCTGGACGGTCACCTGGACGTACCCCGGCGACCAGCGCGTCACGAACGGCTGGAACGCCACGGTCACCCAGTCCGGATCGACGGTGACCGCCCGCAACGTGTCGTACAACGGCAGCATCCCGGCCGGCGGCGCCACCGAGTTCGGCGTGCAGGGCACGTTCTCCGCCGGCGGCGGCGCGCCGACCGGGTTCACCCTGAACGGTGTGCCGTGCAACGGCGCCGGGCCGACCGGCGCGCCCACCACGATGGTGCCGACCACCGCGCCGCCCACCTCCACGCCGCCCACCACCGCACCTCCGACGACGCCGCCGCCGACCACGCCCCCACCGACCACCGCGCCGCCGCCGGCCGGCTGCGCCGGGGCGGCGCTCTGCGACGGCTTCGAGAACCAGACCGGCGCGACGCCGTCCGGCGACTGGACCGTGGTGAACCCGGACTGCGCCGGCGCCGGCACGGCCACCGTCGACACCACCACCACGCACAGCGGTAGCCGAGCCGTCCGGATCAACGGCGCCGCCGGCTACTGCAACCACGTGTTCATCCGGTCCACGAAGAACCTCGGCAGCCTGGGCAGCGTCCGGTACGGCCGGATCTGGGTGCGGCACACCACCGCCCAGCCCACCGACCACACCACGATGATGGCCATGACCGACGCCGCCGACGGCAACAAGGACCTGCGGATGGGCGGCCAGAACGGCGCGATGCAGTGGAACCGCGCCTCGGACGACGCCACGCTGCCCGAGCAGAGCCCGGCCGGGGTGGCGCAGAGCCTGCCGCTGCCCACCAACCGGTGGGCCTGCCTGGAGTTCATGGTGGACGGCTCCGCCGGTCAGCTCCGTACCTGGCTGGACGGCGTCGCCGTGCCCGGGCTGACCGCGGACGGCGTACCGACGCACGACATCGACGGCCAGTGGTACAACCGCACCTGGCGGCCTCAGCTCACCGACCTGAAGCTGGGCTGGGAGAGCTACGGCGGCGGGTCCGACACGCTCTGGTACGACGACGTCGCGGTCGGGTCCAGCCGGATCGGCTGCTGACCCGTCGGGGATCGCTGAAGGCGTCCGGGGTGTGGTCCGACCGCGCGACCACACCCCGGACCACCCGTCACCCACGTCGACGGCCCTGCCGGGCCGGACAGCTAGTGGGCGGGCGCGTCCCGGCCGACGCCGACGCGGCTGCCGCCGAACCACCGGGCCAGCGCCACGTCGAGCGTCCGCTGGTCGTCGCCGGCCCACGCCACGTGCCCGTCCGGCCGGAGCAGGAGCGCCGGCACGTCCAGGTCGGCGTCCGGGTCGGTGACGTGGCCGACCCGGTCGGCCCAGCCGGCCACGGACAGCCGTCCGGTCCGGTCGAGCAGCAGCCCCTGGCCGGTGCGCATCACCTCGAACAGGCGTCCGGACCGGAGCCGGACGTCGCGCAGCCGCCGCCCGAGCAACTCGTGGCCCGGGCCGAGGTCGTACCGGACGCTGATCGCGGTGATCTTCTCGATCAGGAGCCGGTTGACGGCGTCCACGTCCATCAACTCCGCCAGCAACCGCCGGACCGCCTGCGGCCCGGGTTCGGTGCTCGTCAGGTGCATCTGCGCGCGGGTGTTGTCCAGCACGTCGGCGGCCACCGGATGCCGCTCGGCGTGGTAGGTGTCCAGCAGGTCGTCGGGCGCCCGGCCGGTGACCGCCGCCGCCAGCTTCCAGCCCAGGTTGAACGCGTCCTGGAGGCCGAGGTTGAGCCCCTGCCCACCCATCGGCGGGTGGACGTGCGCGGCGTCCCCGGCCAGGAACACCCGCCGGACGCGGTAGCGGTCGGCCTGCCGGGTGGCGTCACCGAAGCGCGACAGCCAACGGGGGGAGTGCACGCCGAAGTCGGTGCCGGCGTACCGGTGGAGTTGGCTGCGGAACTCCTCGATCGTCGGCGGCGTCGCCCGGTCCTCGGCCACGCCCGCCGCCGGCACCACCACCCGGAACACGCCCGGCCGGCCGGACGGGCCCAGCCCGAACCGCTTCTCCGTCCGGCGTACCTCGGTCATCACCTCGACGATGTGCTCCGGGGACGCGGTCACCTCCATCTCGCCCAGCAACGTGTCGACGGTCGACGGCTCACCGGGGAAGCCGACCCCGAGCAGCTTCCGGACCGTGCTGCGCCCACCGTCGCAGCCGACGACGAATCGCGCCCGCAACGGCGTCGCGGTCGCGCTGTCGAGGCCGACGGTCACGCCGTCGTCGTCCTGGTCCAGCGCGACCACGGCGTCACCGCGCCGGATCTCGGCGCCGACCTCGGCCGCGTGCTCGGCGAGCAGCCGGTCGGTGAGCGTCTGTGGAATGCCGAGCACATATCCGTGCTCGGTGTCCAATCCGGCGGGCGCGGGCTTTTCGATTCCGGCGAAGAATCCCCGGATCTCACCGGCGCGGATCGGATACGTCCTGCCGTGGTCGAGGAAACGCTCCAGCAGTCCCCGTTGGTCCAGGATCTCGATGCTGCGGACGTGCAGCCCGAGCGACCGCACGTACGGCGGCGGCTCGGTCTCCTTCTCCAGCACGAGCACGTCGACGCCGTACAGGCGCAGTTCACTCGCCAGCATCATGCCGGTCGGGCCGCCGCCGACGACGATCACATCGAACATGTCATTTCCCCCATGGTGGGCCGATTTCTGCGTTCGGCCGACGATTGTGCGTCACGATCGGGGCCTTGCCGCAAGCCCGGGGGTGCGGTATACGTTAATAGTGGCGAGGAGTTCTGCTCCTTGCCTTTGTTGTTTTCTTCCCGGTGGACGGTTCAGTCGTCGACGACCGTCGCGAAGGACTCGCCGCGGCGGAGCCGATCGACGAGGTCGAGCACAGCCGTCCGCCCACCGTGTGCCACCACCCACCGGTGGACCCGGCAGGCGGCCCTGGCGTACACCTGCTCGTCCGCGCCGGCGGCGCGCAACCAGTCGGTCAGCGTCTCCGGTAGCGGCCCCGGCGCGGTGTCCCGGCAGCGGTCCGGCGCGGTCGGCGGCGCGAGGTACCGCCGGTCGTCGGAGACCAGCACGGCGAGCCCCTCGTCGAACCACTGGGGAACCTCGTCGCGGCGGGAACCGAGGCGCGCGTGGAACTCCACGTGCGACAACTCGTGCGCGGCGATCTCCGGGGAGATGCCGCGGGGCGAGAGCATCAGCGCCCGGTTGCGGATCGCGATCCCGCGCTCGCCGCCGCCACCGATCCGCCGGTAACAGTCGGACGTGAGGCAGGCGAGCACCGCCGGGTCGCTCTTCCGCCCCTGGTAGAAGTCGTCGACCCGCCGGCTCGCGTCGCGGTACACCTCGACCAGCCGCCGCCGGTCGGCGTCCGACAGGTCGGGTTCGGCGTAGAGACCGTCGCGTACCGGCACCAACCCGTAGCAGCGGGGGCAGGTGGTGGCGGCTACCGACGGGTACGCCAGCGCCAGCGCGGCCGTCGCGGTCACCGTCAGGACGACCACGGCGGCCACCACCCAGCGCCAGCGCCGCCACCGGCCCGGTCGAGCGGGCATGCGCACTCCTCGCCCGGCCGGCTCAGCCGACCTGACTGTTGTCCTTGAGCGCGCCCCACCCGTGCCAACGGTCGATCTCGATCGACGCGCTGACCCGGCCGCGCTCCCGCCGCGGGTACGGCTGCCCGGTGTAGTGCCGGGCGAGCCGGTCGATGTCCGCCAGGTCCGTGTCGTCGCGCAGCTCCACCACGTGGCCGACGATGCTGAGGTGGGTGTACCAGCCCTGCTCGTCCAGCACGGTGAGGGTGACCCGGGGATCGTTGCGCAGGTGGCCCAGCCGGCGCCGCCCCTCGTCCATGTTCACCAGGATCCGGCCGTCCTCCCACAGGTACCAGGTGGCCGCGGAGACCGGCTGGCCGTCGGGGCGCAGCGTGGCGATCACGGCGGGGTTCGGCTTGCGGAGCATGGCGACGGCGGGCTCGGGCAGCGGTGGCTTCGACATGGCTCTCCTCTTCGCGGCAGCGCTGTCCCCGCACTGTACGTACCGGCCGTGTCCCGTGCAGGGAAACGGGTCCGGAGCCGTCCGGCTCCGGACCCGGTTCGGTGCCGTCAGGAAGCGGTGCAGCCGACGTTGCCGGGCGCGGTGCCGCCGTCACCGGTGGCGGTGAACCCGAAGGTGGTCGACGCGTTCGGGGCCAACGTGCCGTTGTAGGGGGCGTTCCGGACCTGGACGGTGCCGGTGGTGCCGGTGTTGACGCCGCCCCAGAGGCTGCTGATGGCCTGGCCGTTGGCCAGGGTCAGGCGGGCCGTCCAGCCGTTGATCGTGGCGGTGGTGTTGTTGGCCACGGTGACCTCACCCTGGAAGCCGCCCGGCCAGGTGTTGATCGTGCGGTAGCTGGCCGCGCAGCCGGTCGGCGGGGGAGTCGTCGGCGGCGTGGTCGTGGGCGGGGTCGAGGTGGGCGGCGTGCTCGTGGGCGGCGTGCTCGTGGGCGGCGTGCTGGTCGGCGGCGTGGTGGTGGGCGGCGTGGTCGACGCGAACTGGCTGAAGAACCGCCAGATCTCCCCGGAGGTCCAGGTCCGCGAGTCGTTCGGGCTGCCCGACCCGTCCACCGGGCTCGGCGTGTGGTCCCCGTCGAAGGCGGCCCACTGCACCGGGTAACCCGCCCGGCAGCCGGAGTAGACGGTGGTGATGTGGGTGAAGCTGTTCAGGGCCGGCTCACGGGGGGTCTGCGCGGTGCAGCCGTTGTTGCGGACGAACGTGTCCCGCAGCGACCGGCCCATGGAGATGTTCAGCACGCTGTCGTGGGTGCCGTGGATGCCGAAGTAGGGGACCGGCTGGGTGCCGGCGTTGCAGCCGCTCAGGTTGGCGCCGGACAGCACCGCCACCGCGCGGATGACGGTGGGCCGGGCGCAGGCCACCGCGTAGCTCATGGCGCCGCCGTAGCTCCAGCCGAGCGCGAACCGCTGGGTGGTGTCGACGCAGAGGTCGTTCTCGACCTGCCGGGAGATGTCGTCGAAGAGGGTGAGGTCCCGGCCGTTGGTGTTGGCCCAGCCGTTGTCGATGCCCTGCGGCGCGACGAAGATCGTGCTGTTGTTCGACAGCGGCAGGAGTCCGTAGTAGCCGGCCGAGGCGACGTTGTTCGCGGAGCCGTTCAGCCAGTGGAAGCCGAAGACGAGCCGGTAGGGGTGGTTCCGGTCGTACCCGTCCGGGATCCGCAGGATGTAGCTGCGGTTCTGTCCGCCGCTGGAGATGGTGCGCGTCCCGTTGGTGAGCGTGGGGGCCTTGCCGCAGCCGGCGGTCGCCGCGAGCGTGCCGTTCGTCGCGGCCTGCGCCGCGGGGCCGAGGCCGCCGCTCAGCACGCCGCCCGCGGCCGCCGCGAACAGCAGGGCCGCGGCGGCGAGGGATGAGAGAAGCGGGGTACGTTTCACGATTGCTTGCCTCCGTGCCGTCGATGTCTGGTGGCGGTGGTGTGCGCGTGGGCGCCCGGCGACCGCTGACGTGCCGCCGGAAGCGGAAGCCGTGCCGGGTCGCCTGCGAGGTGGCGGGGGAGAGCGGTTCGGCCGGGCCGGAACGGAATCCGGCAGCGACCTCCGGTCGGCTGGCGTCGGCGGAACGGCCCGGACCGGTCACCGGCCGGTCGGGCGGCGGAAGAAGGCCGGTGCAGCGCCGTGCCGGTCGACCGGATCGTGGAAGCGTGCCCTGCGCTCCCGTGCCGAAAGATAGCAGGTTATCGATAACATCTTCAACCGGAAGCGTTCCGGTAAAAACGCCGCCTCGGCCCGAAACTCTCGCCCGATCCCCCCGGAAGCGCCTGCCCCGGAGGTGTGGTCTCCACTGTGAGCGATCACAACTCGGGCCCGGCCACTAGGGTGCGAGGCGTGCACATCCGTTTCGACATACCCGCCGATCCCACCTACCCGGGCCGGGTGGCCGCCGCGCTCAGCGGCGTCCGGCTGCGCCCGTTCGGCCGCCTCGGCGCGGCGCTGGCCACGGTCGGGGCGGTCGGTCTGGCCGCCGCGTGGGCGTTCGGGTGGGCCGATCGGGCCGCGCCGCTGTGGACGTCGCTGCTCGTGGCCGGCGTGCTGTCGATGCTGTACGCGCCGTGGGTCCAGTGGCGGGCCCGCCGCCGCTCCGGTGAGTACGCCGTCGAGGGCGGCTACGAGATCACCGACGACAACATCATGATGCGCAGCGGTTCGGAGTCCGCCGGCATCGCGTGGGACGGGGTGAGCCGGGTGACGGACACCCCGGAGTTCTGGATCGTGTACGTCGGCCGGATGCCGGCCACCGTGATCCCGCGCCGGCTGATGCCCGCCGGGGACGCCGAGACGCTGCGCGCGTTCCTGACCGGACGCGGCCTGCTCCGGTCCCGGTGAACCTGTCACCGGCCGTCCCTAGACTGCGGGCCGTGACATACCAGGAATTCGAGGCGGCCGTCCGCCGGTTGGTCGCCGGTGCCCGCGACGAGGCCGTGCGCGCCTTCGGCGCCGAGACGGTGGCCCGGGTCGTCCGGGACGACGAACTGACCGGAATCGCCGCCGCGGGTGAGCTCGACGACGACGCGGTGGCGGCGTTCACCGTCGCGCGGGCGAACGCCGCGACGGCCGGCGCGGCCGAACTGCGCGCGCTGCTCAGCCGCATCGACGACGGCGTCCTCAGCGACGGGGACATGGATCCGGAGCTGCTCATCGCCGTCTCGGCGCTCGAACACTGGACGACCTATCTGGAGACCGGCCGCCGCGACGAGATCCACGAGCTTGCCGTCCGCGCCGTCGAACAGGTCGACCACCGGGTCCCGGCCGATCTCGACGACTTCCTGGCCAGCCCCGAGATGGCCGCCGAGTACGCGCGGATCGAGCGCCTGCTCACCGCGTGACGGCACCCGGCCAGGGTCCGCCGATCCCGGGACCGGCGGACCCTGGTCGCGCCGGCCGGCGGCGGGCATCGTACGGGTCGTGGGCCGGAGACTCCGGCGCGCGGAAGGGAACCATGACGGACCACGCACTTCCCGGCGGCACCTACCCGGTGGGCGACCTGACCCTCACCCGGGTCGGCTACGGCGCCATGCAGTTGGCCGGTCCGGGCGTGTTCGGGCCGCCCCGGGACCGGGCCGCCGCGGTTGCCGTGCTGCGCACGGCGGTGGAGTTGGGCATCCGGCACATCGACACGGCGGACTTCTACGGGCCGCACGTCACCAACGAGATCATCCGCGAGGCGCTCGCGCCGTACCCGGACGACCTGCACATCGTCACCAAGGTCGGCAACCGCCGTGACGCGCAGGGCGGCTGGCCGCCCGCCCGCACCCCGGCCGAGCTGACCGAGCAGGTGCACGACAACCTGCGACGCCTCGGCCTGGACGCGCTCGACGTGGTGAACCTGCGGGTCGGCGGCATGGACGCACCCGTGCCGGGTTCGATCGCCGAGCCGTTCGGCGCGCTCGCCGACCTGCGGGAGCAGGGGTTGATCCGGCACCTGGGGCTGAGCACGGTCACCTCGGAACAGCTCACCGAGGCGCAGTCGATGGCCCCGGTGGTGTGCGTGCAGAACTTCTACAACCTCGCCAACCGGGGTGACGACGAGTTGGTCGACCGCACCGCCCGGGAGGGCGTCGCGTACGTGCCGTACTTCCCGCTGGGCGGCTTCTCGCCGATGCAGTCCGACGTCCTGGACCGGGTCGCGACCCGGCTGGCGGCCACGCCGATGGCCGTCGCGCTCGCCTGGCTGCTGCACCGCGCACCGAACATCCTGCTCATCCCCGGCACGTCCGCGGTCGCGCACCTGCGCGAGAACGTCGCCGGCGCGGCCCTGGAACTGCCCGCCGACGCCCTCACCGAGCTGGACGGGGTCGGCGCGTGACCCGGTCACGACGCCCCAGGGTGGCCGTGGCGCTGCACTAGGGTGTGCTCATGACGGCTCGCCTGGACGGGTTCGCCTTTCCACCCCGCCGCCCGGCCGAACGGTTGGGGGTGGCGGTGGTGAGTGAGCTGGTCGAGCTGATCGTCACCGGGCAGCTCGACGCGGGGCAGCTCCTCCCGCCGGAGGGGCCGCTCAGCGAGCACTTCGGCGTGAGCCGGACGGTCATCCGGGAGTCGGTGAAGCGGCTCGAGGAGAAGGGCCTGGTGGTGGTCTCGCAGGGCCGGGGCACCCAGGTGGCCCGGGTCGGCTCGTGGAACATGCTGGATCCGGTGGTGCTCTCCGCGCTCATCGACAACGACGAGTCGTTGGGCGTCCTGGACGAGCTGACGATCGTCCGGGGCAGCCTGGAGGCGGCCATGGCGGGCACGCTGGCGAGCCGGCGTACGCCGGAGGAGCTGACCCGGGTCGAGCACGCGCTCGCCGTGATGCGCGAGATCCGGCACGAGAGCGACTCGTTCCGGCAGGCGGACGTGGTCTTCCACTTCACCGTCATGGAGCTGTCCGGGAACCGCCTGGCGGAGAACATCTGCAAGCGCCTCTACCGGCGGGCGATGGAGAGCAGCCGCTTTCACGGCATGGCGTACGAGAGCGCGTTCGAGTCGACGCTCGACGAGCACGCGCGGGTGGTCGACGCCATCGCCCGGCAGGACGTGGCCGCCGCCGAACGCACCATGCGGGACCACATCGTCACCTCGTGGCAGCGGCGCCGGTTGGTGGGGCCGGGCGGCGGCACGGCGCGCTAGCTCAGGGGTCGGGGACGAGCCGCAGGCCGGCGCGGTCGGGCCGGACGTGCGGGCCGGTCGCCGAGCGGGGCGCGTCGGTGGGCGCGAGGCGCTGCTCGTCGACCTCGATGCCCAGCCCCGGCCGGTCGCCGAGGACGATGCCGCCGTCCGCGATCTCCTGGTCCACGGTCAGCCCGATCGGCCAGGTGAAGTCCTGGACCTCGCACGACAGGTGGTTGGGCACCGCCGCGGCGGCGGCGGCCAGCGGGTTGGCGTGGTAGGCCACCGGGCTCACCGGCAGGTCCCGCCCGTGCGCGACCGCGGCGGTCCGCAGGAAGTGGGTGACGCCCCAGACGCTGCCCACCTGGACGACGTCGACGGCGTCCGCGTCCAGGAGGGGCCGGAACTGTTCCAGGCCGGTGAGGTTCTCGCCGGTGGCGACCGCCGCCCGGACGCCGTGCCGCACCGCCGCGAGGCCGGCCGCGTCCCACCGGCGGACCGGCTCCTCGACCCAGGTCAGGTCGACGGTGCGCTCCAGCGCGGTGACGAACCGGACGGCCTGGGCGCGGTTCCACGACTCGTTGGCGTCGACCATCAGCGCCGGGCGGCTGGTGTTGCGGCCGAGGATCTCCCGGACCGCCTCCAGCCGGCGTCGGTCCCGCCCGACGTCGTGGCCGCCCTTGAGCTTGGCGGCGGTGAAGCCCCGTTCGGCGAAGCGCTCGTACAGTCGCGCGAGCGCGTCGTCGTCGAGGGCGATGTCGAGCCCGGAGGCGTAGCCGGGGACGAACCGGTCGGCGGCGCCGACGGTGCGCCAGAGCGGCTCGTCGGCCGCCTTCGCCTTGAGGTCCCACAACGCCATGTCGAGCGCGCCGACGGTGCCGAACGTCGCACCCGCGTGGCCGGTCTTGAAGACCTGGTTCAGCATCCGGTCGTAGAGCGCCGGGGCGGCGCGGGGGTCCGCGCCGTCGACCGCGCGGAAGACCCGCTCGACGTCCCCGTGCGGGCCGAGACCGACGCCTTCCAGACCGACGTCGGTCTCCAGGATCAGCACGGGCACGTCGGTACGCGTCCGCGGCATCACCCCGTTGGCGTCGCCGATCAGCCGTCCCCAGTCGTGCGCGGTGGTGAGGCTGCGGTAGCCGGTGACCCTCACGTTCGTCTCCTCGCCGGCGCCCCGGTCAGCCCCGCAGGCTCCACTGCTGGTTGGCCCCGCCGTTGCAGGCCCACAGGATCAGCTTGGTGCCGTTGGTGGTGCCGGCGGCGTTGGCGTCCAGGCAGAGCCCGGACTGCTGGCCGGTGATGGTGCCGTTGGCGTTGACGGTCCACTGCTGGTTGGGCTGGCCGTTGCAGTCCCAGATGATCACGGCGGTGCCGTTGCTGGTGCCCTGGCCGTTGGCGTCCAGGCACTTGCTGCCGTACACCTGGAGCTGCCGGCCGGCGGTGACGGTCCAGCGTTGCCCGGTGGCGCTGCCGCAGTCCCAGAGCTGGACCTGGGTGCCGTTCGTGGTGGACGAGTTGGGCACGTCCACGCAGCGACCGGACTGGCCGCCGACGATCTGCTGGGCGGTGCCGCTCGGCGGCGGGGTGGTCGGGCCGCCGGAACCCTGCGGGCCGGCGGCGTTCATCACGGTCTGCGCGCCGGCCGGCCAGTTGCCGTTGCTGACCGTCGTGTTGCCGTAGACCACGTTGCCGCGGTCGCCGTTGGTGACGTTGGTGCTGTTGTTGGTCGACCAGTTGTTGGTGAGCGTCCAGTTGCCCATGTTCTCGCCGCCCCAGTAGTTGGCGGTGGCCCAGGTGCCGGTGTTCGAGAACACGTTGTTGGTGACGGTGTAGTACTTGGAGCCCTCGTCGAAGTAGACGCCGAAGTAGCCGTTGGTCCGCAGGCAGTAGTTCTCGCTGATCAACGCGTTCGGGTCCCAGCCCAGCGTGTAGATGCACCCGCCGTCGTTCATCTGCTGCATCACGTCGTGGACGTGGTTGCCGACCACACGGTTGTTCGACGCGGTGGTCGGGGTGCTGTAGCGCGGCTGGTAGTTGTACAGGCCACGGCGGGCGTACTCGTTGTTGCCGCCGGCGTCGTTGGCGCCCCAGCCGTACCCGATCGTCAGGCCGGAGTACGGCAGGTTGTAGATCTCGTTGTGGCTGATCGTGGCGTTGGTGACGTACGTGGGCAGCACCGAGCTGATGCCGCGGTAGTCCAGGCCGAGGTCGTGGATCCGGTTGTTGCTGACGGTGATGTCCCGGTTGGTCATCCGGGAGTCGCTCGGGTGGTGCGCGTCGGCGCGCACGCCGCCGATGACGAAGCCGCCGGCGGCGTTGCGGGCGATCTCGGACCGGGTGACGGTGATGTTGCTGGCGCCCAGCCCGACGCCGGTGGCGTGCGCGTTGGCGTCGTTGCCGATGCCCACGGCGGTCTGGCCCAGGTTGACGAACTGGGAGTCGCTGAACGTGATGGTGTTGGCGGCCGAGATCTGCACCGCGGCGGGCATCTGGGACCAGCTCGGTCGGGCCGCCTCGAACTGCTGGCAGCCGGAGGTGCAGGAGCCCCACGCGGGCCAGGACCAGGTGCCGGCGATGTAGGAGCCGGTCTGCTGGTCGACCCAACCCTGGTTGCTGCTGGGGCCCAGCCAGCTCGTGCCGGTGAAGGTGAGGCCGGAGAACGCGATGTGGTGCGCCGGGCTGGCGTAGCTGCCGCCCACGGTGACCAGCGACTGCGTCACCGGGAACTCGACGTCCACGGTGGACATGTTCTGCCCGGAGCGCGGGATGTAGTAGAGCGTGCCGGTGCCGGTGTCGACGTACCACTCGCCGGGGGAGTCGAGGAACTCGTACGCGTTCACCAGGTAGAACGGGCCGGCGCGGAACGGGTTCATCAGGGTGTCGTAGCCGAAGTTGTTGTTGTTCCAGGCCGGCTGCGCCATGGTGAGCAGCCCGCCGCTGATGCTCTGCACCGGCGAGTACCGGTCGGTGAACGAGTTGATGCCCTCCACCTCGACCCGGTTGGCGTTGGCCAGGTTGTTCAGGTAGTTCAGGTTGCCGTTGGTGATCCGCAGGCCGGTGGCCGAGGCGCTGAAGTCCGACCGGCTCACCGCCGTCCGGGCCCGGGTGGCCAGTTGGCCGTCGACGTAGAGCTGCCGGGTGTTCTGCCCGGCGCCGACGCTCGCCCGCCAGATGTTGCGGCCGGAGTCCGCGACCGACCAGCCGGTCACCTGCTTCGCGCCGCTGATCACCGGGTGGGCCCCGGAGGCGGCCTGCCACCGCACGGTGTGGCCGTTGGTGCCGGAGTCGGCCGCGCCGAACGTCAGTGGTGACGTCACCCGGTAGACGCCGTCGGAGAGCTGCACCACGATGTCGTCCGACATGCCGCCGACCAGCGAGCGCACGGTGGCCTGGGCGGTGGACAACGAACATGGCTGGGCGGCGGTGCAGCCGCTGCCGGTGCCGCCGGGGGACGCGTACACGGTGGTGGCGGCGGCCGAGGCGGACGTGGCGAAGGCCGCGACGGCGACACCGGCGATCGCCGTGGCCAGCGCGAGGCCGGTCACGGCCGACCGTCGCAGGGCGGATGCGTTCACGGAACCTCCAGCGGCGCTTATAGGTATGACGTCTCATGTTAAGCAGTTGTCAATATCGAAACAAGTCGATTGGTTGGCGGAAACGCGCGTTGACACCCGTCACCGCCCCGACCTAGGGTCGTCCCACCAGGTGAACCGATTCGACGACCGTTGCCGGGAGCGGGATGAACATCGGTGAGATCGCCCGGCGGGCCGGGGTGTCCCGCAGCACCGTGTCGTACGTGCTGAGCGGCAAGCGGCCGGTCTCGGCGGCCACCCGGCAGCGCATCCAGGCGGTCATCGACGAGCTGGACTACCGCCCCAACGCGAGCGCGCGCGCCCTCAAGGAGGGCCGGACCCGCACCATCGGCCTGGTCATCCCGCCCGCCAGCCGACGCCTCACCGACATGCAGCTCGGCTTCGTCGCCAGCGTGGTCGAGGCCGCCGCGCGGGCCGACCTCGACGTGCTGCTGTCGCCGTCCGGCGGTGACCACGACCGGTCGTTCGAACGGATCGTGACCGGCCGCCGTGTCGACGGCGTCGTGCTGATGGAGATCCGGCTCACCGACGAGCGGGTGACCCGGCTGGAGCAGACCGGCCTGCCGTTCGTGACCATCGGCCGCACCGCCCGGCCGGCGGGCACGAGCTGGGTGGACGTGGACTACGACGGTCTCATCGCCAGTTGTGTGCACCACCTGGCGGACCTGGGGCACCGCCACGTCGCCCTGGTCAACCGCTCGGCGGAACTCGTCGCCGCCGGCTACGGCCCCGGCTGCCGGGCGCTGAGCGGCTTCGCCGCGGCGGTCGCGGAACGTGGCCTGACCGGCGTCGACGTCTGCTGCGGCGACGACGTCGCCGCCGGTGAGGCGTGCGTCGAGGAGCTGCTGGCGACCCGTCCCGAGGTCACCGCCGTGGCCACCGTCAACGAGGCGGCGCTGCCCGGCATGCAGCGGGCACTGGAGTCCGCCGGGCTCGTGGTGCCGCGCGACTTCTCGCTCACCGGCGTCGCCGCGCGGCACTGGGCGGAGAATCTCCGTCCGCCGCTGACCGCCGCGGACGTGCCGATCGTCGACATGGGCGCGGAGGCGGTGTCGCTCCTGCTGGAGCGGATCGCCGCGCCCGGGACCGCGCCACGGCACCGGCTCTACCGCCCGCCGGTCTCGCTGCGCGCCAGCACCGGCCCGGCGCCGGCGCGGCGCGGCGCGTCCTGACCGCACCCCGGGCCTTCCGCTCACCCCCGCCGCCGCCGGTCGTCGCCGGCGAGCAGCAGATAGCCGCTCGCGGTCCAGGTGTACGCCCGGTCCCGCAGGCCCGCGCCGGTCTTGGCGTCGAAGTTCTCGGCGAAGCCGGACCGTTCGCACAGCAGCCGGAACCGCCGGCTGACCTCGTCGGCGAGCGCGACGTGCCCGGCCCGGCGCAGGCCGTCCTCGATCAGGACGGTGGCCGGGGCCCAGATCGGGCCGCGCCAGTACCCGTCGGCCACGTGGTGCGGTGAGTCGAGTGGCTCGGTGGCCAGCCCGTGCTCGGTGAGGTGGGCCTCGAGCCGGCGGGCGAGCGTGGCGGCGACACCGGCCGGGAGCGTCTCGCCGAGCACGATCGGCATCAGGTCGAGCAGGCTGGTGCTGGACCTGCTCGCGCCGGTCCGCGCGCTGCGCGCGGTGAACCGCTCACCGGTCCACAGCTCGCCCAGCAGCGCGTCGCGGACCTCGCCGGCGACATCGGCCCACCGCGCCGCCTCCGCCGGGCGGTCCAGTTCGGCGGCCAGCTCCGCGAGGCACTCCACCTGCGTCACCAGCAGGGCGGCGAGGTCGGGCGCCTCGATCACCCGGTCGTCGTCGAAGGTCGTGGCGTTGTCCCAGCCGCTGTCGTTGCCGTGCTGGTAGTGCGGCAGCCGTCGGCCGGGCGCCCGCCGGTGGTCCAGCCAGAACGTGGTCCACCGGGTCAGCCGCTCGTAGACCTCGACCAGCTCCGCGCGCGGCACCGTCCGACCGGACCGTCGCCGCAACTGCCGCCACGCCCAGCCGTGTACGGGCGGCTTGACGAAGTTGTGCAGGACCTCCGAGTGCGTCACCGAGTCGGGCAGCGCGCCGGCCGGATCCTGATGGTCGAACGGCAGGTGGAACTGGTGCCGGGCGAGGTCGGTCCGGCCGGCCGCCAGCGCGAGCGCGTTGAAGCAGTGGTCCCAGCTCCACACCTTGTTCATCCAGTGCTTCGACATCAGCGTGGCCGGCCGGGTGACGAAGCCGGCCGGCGCCACCGTGGCCGACCACAACACGTACCCGGCCAGCTCGGCGGCCGGGGTCGCCGGGCCGCGCCACGGGGCGACCGCCTCGACGAACGCGGTGAAGTCCGCGTCGGCGGCGGCGACCAGGTCGTCGAAGTCCGTGTCGGCCGCGTACGGTCGGCGGGCCGTCGCGTACTCCTCGATCGCCACCTCCCACGGCCGGTCGGCCGGCAGGACCAGGCCGCGGGCCGCGGTGCCGAGGGCCTGCGTGCCGACCGCCTCGGCGGCGCCGGTGAGCACGGTGGCCCGGTACCGGCGGCCGGTCTCGTACGAGGTGAACACGAACGCGGAGTCCACCGGGTCGTCGTAGAGGTACGTGCCGCTGAACGGGGTCAGCGTGGCGGCGGCGGCGCTGATCCGCAGCCCGGCCCCGCGGCCGCGGAGCCGGAGCGTGTCCGGGCCCGCGTAGGTCACCTCGACCCGGCCGTGCCGGTCGTGCCAGCTCAGCAGCGCCGGTCGGGCCGTCACCTCGGCGTCGGCCGGCGGGGTGAACCGGAGCACCGGGTGCATGCCGTTGCGGTGCGAGACCAGGTGCAGGTCGTCGGCCCAGGTGTGCTCGGCGACCACGGGGGAGACGCTGAGCCAGGACCCGTAGTGGCTGAACGGGATCTCCCGGACGGAGAACGTCGGGCCGGAGGGGGCGACGGTCATCGGGGGTGACTGCCTTTCTGTGGTGCGGACGGCTCGCTCAGTCCTTGACCGCGCCGGCTGTCACGCCCGCGGCGACGTACCGCTGGGCCACGATCAGCAGGACGGTGGCGGGGACGGAGGCGATCACGGCGGTCGCCATGATGGCGTTCCACTGCTGGTTGTTGTTGCCGATGTAGCGGTAGATGCCGAGTGTCACCGGCCGCGCGGCGCCGCCGGCGTCCAGCGTGGACGCGAACAGGAAGTCCGACCAGGCCCAGAGGAAGGCGAACAGGGACACCGTGATGATCGAGCTGCGGCTCAGTGGCAGCACCACCGAGCGGAACGTCCGCCACCGGCCCGCGCCGTCCACCACGGCGGCCTGGAGCACCTCGCCCGGGATGCCGGACATGAACGCCGTGAAGATCAGCACGCCGAACGGCACGGCGATGGTGGAGTCGGCCAGCACCAGGCCGGCCGCCGAGTTGAGCATGCCGAGCCGGAGATAGATGGCGTAGCACCCCATCGCCATGATGATCCCGGGAATCATCTGCGCGATCAGCAGCACGAACCGGAGCACGCCGCCGCCGACCGGGCGCAACGTGGCCAGGGCGTAGCCGGCGGGCGCGGCGAGGGCCACGGTCAGCGCCACCGTGCCGAGCCCGATCAGCAGGCTGGTGCCGAGGTACGGCAACTGGTCCCGCAGCACCACCTGGTAGCCCTCGACGGTGCCGTGCGTCGGGAACAGGTGCGGCGGGTCGGCGCGCAGGTCGGTGTCCCGGGTGAGGGACACGTTGACCATCCAGTAGACGGGGAACAGCATCAGCGCGGTGAACACCACCCCCAGGCCGGTACGCCACCAGCCGCCCCGGCCCCGCCCGCTGCTCACCACCGCTGCCTCCGCTGGGCCCGGACGTAGGCCAACCCGAACCCGAGGGCGACCACGATCAGCAGGTTGCCGACCGCCGCGCCCGGCCCGAACTCGGGCAGCAGGCTGCCGAAGCCGAGCCGGTAGGACCAGGTGGCGAACGTCGTGGACGAGTCGGTCGGACCACCCCGCGTCATGATCCAGATGATGTCGAAGACCTTCAGCGTGTAGATCAGCCCGAGCAGCAGGGTGATCGCCGACACCGGCCGCAGCAGCGGGAACGTGATTCGCCAGAACCGTTGTGACCCGCTCGCCCCGTCCAGCGCCGCGGCCTCGTACACGTCGGTCGGGATCGCCTGGAGGCCGCTGTAGAGGACCACCAGGTTGAACGGGACGCCGATCCAGATGTTCGCGATGATCACCGAGACCAGCGACCACCGCGGCGACGTCAGCCAGTTGACCGGGTCGACGCCGAGCGCGCCGAGCGCGGCGTTGACCACGCCGGCGTCGCTGTTGAGCATCCACGACCAGGTGGAGGCCGAGACGATCAGCGGCAGCAGCCAGGGTACGAGGAACAACGCCCGCAGCGTCGGCGACAACGGGAAGTGCCGGTGGAAGAAGACCGCGAGCGCCAGCCCGATGGCGAACTGGAACAGCAGCGACACCGCCGTGAACACCGCCGTGTGCGCGAGCGCCGGCCCGAACGTCGGGTGGGTCAGCACGTCCCGGTAGTTGTCCAGCCCGGCGAACGGGGCGCCGCCGGAGACGAACGACCGGACCGTGTAACGCCGCAGGCTCAGCTCGACGTTGCGGTAGAGCGGGTAGGCGTAGAAGGCCAGCAGATAGATCGTGACCGGGGCCAGGAACGCCCACGCCGTCCACCGGTCGGTGCGGTTTCGGCTCATGGAGCTACTTGGCGACCGCGCCCTGGGCGGCGGACAGCGCCGCCCGCGGCGTCTTCGCGCCGCTGAGCGCGCCCTGCACGGCGGTCCAGAGCTGCTCGGAGATCTTCGGGTACCGCGTGCCGAGGTCGTCGCCGGTGCGGCCCTTGGCGGCGTTCACCGCGTCGACCCACACCTTCAGCGCGGGATCGGCCGCGACCTGCTTCTGTTGCACGGCCGCCACCGGCGCGACGTACGACAGCGTGGTGTCGGTGGTCAGCAGGTTGTCCGGGCTGGTCAGGCAGGACACCAGGCGGCGCGAGACGTCGTACCGGCCGGTGTCGCGCTGCACCGGGACGGAGACGAACTCGCCGCCGGTCGGGGCCGGTGCGGTGCCGCCGGCGCTGGCCGGCACCGGGATGATCCCGTACGCGAAGTCGAGCTTCTCGGCGTTGGCGCGCTGCCAGGTGCCGTTCTCGGCGAACGCGAAGTCACCACCGGCGAACTCCTGCCAACTGGTCGTCTGGGTGTTGTTGATGACGGAGTTCGGCGCGTACCCCCGGGTCAGCCAGTCCTTCCACAGCGTCAGCGCGGACACCGCCGGCGGCGAGTCCAGCGCGGTGAGGCGGGCGCCGGAACCCCAGAACCAGGGCAGGAACTGGAAGCTGCCCTCCTCGGTGCCGATCGCCGAGAACGTGATGCCCTTCTTGCCGGCGGCCGTGACCTTCGCCAGCGCGGCGGTCAGCGAGGGCCAGTCCGTCACCGACGCGACGTCCACGCCGGCCCGACCCAGCAGATCCTTGTTGTACCAGAGCGCGAGCGTGTTGGCCCCGATCGGGACGCCGTACGCCCTGCCGTCGAGCCGGCCGGCGCCGAGCAGGTTGGGCGCGGACGCGGAGGTGTCCAGCCCGGTCTCGTCCGCCGAGGTCAACGCGCCGGCCTGGGCCAGCGTCGAGATCACCGGGTTGTCGATGATCAGCACGTCAGGTGAGTTGCTCTGCTGGGCCGCGAGCAGCGCCTTGTTGGTCAGGTCCGTGGTGTCGTAACCGGTGCGGCGCACCGTCACGCCCGCGGCGCTGCCGCAACTCTGGAGCAGCTTCTCCCAGTCGGATCCGGCGGCGAACTGCGGATACGGGTCCCAGACCGTGTACGCGGCCCCGCCGGTACCGCGGTCCGGGCCGTCCGTCGCGGCGCAGGCGCCGCCGGCGAGGACGAGAGCGGTCAGGGCGGCGCCGGCCACGCCCCGCCGCCACGCGGATGTCGTCATGGTGTGCCCCCTCGGCAAGCGGTGGGCGAATCGGTTCGACCGAACATAGGCCGCTCCGGCGAGACGGTCAAGATGTTCGATGCCTGCTCAGGAAACACCGATGTCACAGCCGGGTCATTGCGTTGACATTTATCGATGTCAACGCCTAAGCTGCGCGGCGAATCGATTCGCCAGGACGTCCTCCGCAGCATCCCCGCCCTGCCGAAGGAGTCACCAGTGGACCTCCCCCGCCCCCGGGCACCCCGGATCCGTGGCCTCGCCGCCCGGATCGCGGCCGGCACCGTCGCCGTCGTCTGCTCGCTCGCGGTCGTCGCGGCCCCCGCCCGGGCCGCCGACGAGTCGCTCACCGTCACCTTCTCCACCGCGCTCGGTACGCCGACCTACCGTGGCTCGGGCTGGATCTACGGGATGACCGAGAACGGTCAGAACCCGCCGGACAACTACTTCCGGGACGTGCGGTTCCGGGCCATGCGCGCCGGGGGCGCCCAACTGCCGGGCCAGGGCTGGGTCGGCGGTGGCTACGACCGCCGGTGGAACGCCACCGTGGCGCAGGCCCGACGCACCGCGGCCCTGGGCGGCACGTTCGTGCTGCTCGACCACGACCTGTGGGGCGCCGACGGCGCCGCGATCAGCCGCTTCCCCGGCGACAACGGCGACTGGAGCGACTACGACCGCTTCCTGGACCGACTCTTCGCCGACGTACGCGCGGCCGGGATCACGGTGCAGTGGGACATCTGGAACGAGCCGAACATCAGCCTGTTCTGGAACCGGCCCCAGTCGCAGTACTTCGAGCTGTGGCGACGCACCTACCAACGCATCCGCGCCACGTTCCCGGGCATGCTGATCGTCGGGCCGAGCTGCGCGTGCGTGCCGTCCACCAGCGGCTGGTGGACGCAGTATCTCGACTACGTCAAGGCCAACAACGTGGTGCCGGACATCTTCAGCTGGCACTCGCTGCCCGGTGACCCGGTGGCGAACGTGGCCACCGCCAACCAGACGCTCGACTCCCGGGGCATCCCGCACCCGCGACCCCACCAGATCAACGAGTACGGCGCGTCCAACCAGCAGAACCCGGCCGGCGGGGCGTGGTACCTGGCCCGGCTGGAACGCGCCGGCGCGGACGGGCTGCGGGCCAACTGGGCCGGCGGTCAGAACCTGCACAACGACCTGGCCAGCCTGCTCACCCGAAACTCCAGCGGGCAGTACCAGCCCAGGGGCGAATGGTGGGCCTACCAGTTCTACGGCTCGATGACCGGCCAGATCGTCGCGGTCACGCCGAGCGCCTCCTACGACGCGTTCGCCACCCGGGACGCCGGCTCGGCGAAGATCCTCGTGGGCGGCAACTCGACCACCGGCAACGTCACCCTCAACGTCCAGCGCCTGGACGCGACCAGCGGGATCGTGGTGAACAACCAGGTCCGGGTGGTGGTGCAGAACATCCCGTACAACAGCGGCGGCGCCGTGGCCGGCCCGGTCACGGTCCGGGACAGCGTGGTGACCCTGGCCAACAACGGCACCACGGTCACCGTGTCGCACGCGAACATCAACGACACGTCCACCGTCACCCTGCTGCCGCCCGGCGGCGGCGTACCCACCAACCAGAACGTCCAGATCGTCGGCGGCCAGTCCGGCCGGTGCGTGGACGTGCCCGGCTCCACCACCACCAACGGCACCCAGGTCCAGCTCTGGGACTGCCACGGTGGCACGAACCAGCGTTTCAGCTACACCACGGGCAAGCAGCTCACGGTGTACGGCACCAAGTGCCTGGACGCCTCCGGTCAGGGCACCGCCAACGGCACCGCGGTGGTCGTCTGGGACTGCAACGGCCAGGCCAACCAGCAGTGGAACCTCAACGCCGACGGCTCGATCACCGGCGTACAGTCCGGGCTGTGCCTGGACGCCAGCGCGTTCGGCACCACCAACGGCACCAAGGTCCAGCTCTGGCAGTGCCTCAACGGCGCCAACCAACGCTGGACCCTCCGGAGCTGACGTAAGGCGGGGCCCCTTCCTAACGCCTACGGCATGGGAAGGGGCCCCGCTTAACACGTCAGCGCCAGCTCCACTGCTGGTTGGCGCCGCCGTTGCAGGCCCAGAGGATGAGCCGCGTGCCGTTGGCGGTGCCGGCGGCGTTGGCATCGAGACAGAGCCCCGACTGCGCGCCGATGATCGAACCGTTGGCGTTGACGGTCCACTGCTGGTTGGCCTGGCCGTTGCAGGTCCACACGATCACCGCGGTGCCGTTGGCGGTGCCGGCGCCGCTCGCGTCCAGGCAGAGGTTGCCGGCGAGCTGCAACTGCCGGCCGGAGGTGGCGGTCCAGAGCTGGCCGGACTGCCCGGCGCAGTCCTGCAACTGCACCTGCGTACCGGAGGTCTGGGCGGGTGCGGTGACGCAGCGGCCGGACTGCCCGCCGACGAGCTGCCGGGCGGACGCCGGCGGCGGGGTGGTCGGCGGGTTCGTCGGCGTGGTGCCGTCGAACTGGGTGAAGAACCGCCAGACCACCGCCTGGGTCCAGGACCGCTCGCCGGGTGCGAACGGGTCGGCGGTGCCGTCCACGGCATTGGGGGCGTGCGGCCCGTCGAACGCGCCCCAGGCCACCGGGTAGCCGGCCCGGCAGCCCGAGTAGTACGTGACGACGTGCGTCAGGCTGCCCTGCGCCGGCTCGGGCGGATTCTGCGGGGTGCAGCCGTTGTTCCGGACGAACTGGTCGCGCAGCGAACGCCCCGCCGAGATCGGCAGCGTGCCGTCCCGCAGCCCGTGAATTCCCAGGTACGCGATGGGCTGGGTGCCGCCGTTGCACCCGCTGAGGTTCGCGCCCGAGTAGACCGCGACCGCGCGGAACACGTTCGCCCGGGCGCACGCGATGGCGTAGCTCATGCCGCCGCCGTAGCTGAAGCCCATCGCGTACCGCTGCGTGGTGTCGACGCAGAGGCCGGCTTCGAACGTGCGGACCATGTCGTCGACGAAGGTCAGGTCCTGACCGTTCGGGTTGGCCCAGCCGTTGCCGTTGCCCTGCGGCGCCACGAAGATGGCGCTGTTGTTCGCCAGCGCCCGGACCCCGTAGTAGGACCACAGGTAGCCGCTGGTCCCACCCGAGTCGACGTCGCCCGCGGTGCCGCCGTTCCAGTGGAAGCCGAAGATCAGCTTGTACGGGCGGTTGTTGTCGTAGTTGTCGGGGATCCGCAGGATGTACGAGCGGTTCTGGCCGCCGCTGGAGATCGTGTGCGAGCCGCTGGTCAGCGCCGGCGCCTTGCCGCAGCCGGCGGTCGCCGCCAGCGGGCCGACGCCGACGGGCCCTTGCCCGGCGGCGAGCGCGGCGCCGCCCATGGCGAGCACGAGCCCCGCCACCCCCGCGATGACCCCGACGACGAGCCGATGTCTCGGCATGACGTACTCCTTCCGTCAAGGGTGAGAAGGGGCCCCTTCTATGCCGGAGGCGTTAAGAAGGGGCCCCGCCTTTCACCTCAGCTGCGGGTGCTCCAGAGCTGGTTGGAGCCGTTGTGGCAGTCCCACAGGTTGATCCGCGTGCCGTTGGCGGTGCCGTAGCCGGCCGCGTCCAGGCAGCGACCGGACTGCACGCCGCTGATCGTGCCGTTGGCGTTCACGTTCCACTGCTGGTTGGTCTGCCCGTTGCAGTCCCAGATGATGACCGCCGTGCCGTTCGCGGTCCCGCGCCCGTTCGCGTCCAGGCACTTGTTGCCGAGCACCTGCAACTGCTTGCTGGCGGTGTACGTCCAGCGCTGCATGGTGCCGCCCCAGCAGTCGTACAACTGCACCTGGGTGCCGTTGGTGGTGCTGCCGTTCGGCACGTCCAGGCACCGGCCCGACCCGGCACCGACCAGTTGCACGTTCTGGTAGGTGCCGCCGCCGGTGCCCGGCGTGCCGATACTGCCGGACACCGACTGCAACGCGGCGTACCAGACGGCGGCCATCTTGTCGTAGCCGGTGGCCGTCGGGTGGATGCCGTCGATCAGGTCGGCGGTGGTCAGCGCCGCGTGCTGGTCGACCAGGTGGACGCGCTTGCCGGCGTTCACCTTGGACTGCACGATGCCGGGCAGGGCGGCGTTGAACGTCCGCACCGCCGACTCCTGGCCGGCGTTGGCCAACGGGATGATCTGCGCCACGAACACGTCGGCGTTGGGCGCCGTCGTGGTGATCCGGTCGATCAGCGTGGAGAGCCGGTTCGGCGCGGTGGAGACGTTGTAGTTCTGCAGGATGTCGTTGGTGCCGATGTGCAGCAGCACGGTGCGCGGCTGGTAGGTGTTGAGCCAGCCGGTGATGTTGGCGTCGATCTGGTCGATCCGCCAGCCCGGGTGGCCCTCGTGGTCGTGGTCGCCGAGGTTGCTCGGCCCGTTGAACTGGGAGCCGACGAAGTCGACCCGGTAGCCACCGGCGGCGAGCCGCTGCCACAGCCCGATCCGGGAGCCGCCCGGGACCTGGGTGCCCTCGGTGATCGAGTCGCCGAGCGGCATCACCCGCACCCCGCCGTTGGACTCGGCCGCCGCCGGGCCGGCCGGGGCCAGCACGCCGGTGACCGACAGGGCCAGCGCCGCGACCGCGGCGAGCCATTTTCCGGTACGCAATGTCTGCTCCTCTCAGGGGCTGGTGCAGGTGAGGGACGGGGTCGACGGCGAGCCGTTCGCGAGGAAGCCGAACGTGGTCGAGCCGGCGGCCGGCACCGAGCCGTTGTAGGACACGTTGCGGACCGTCGCCGTGGAGCCGCTGGTGCTCAGCGTCCCGCCCCAGATCTGGCTGATGCTCTGGCCGCCGGCCAGGCTCCAGCCCACCGTCCAGCCGTTGATCGCCGAGGCGCCGGCGGTGACCGTCACCTCGCCCTGGAAGCCACCGGACCAGGTGCTGGTGGTGCGGTAGCTGGCGGTGCAGGGGCCGTTGGTCGGCGGCGGCGTGGTCGGCGGGGGAGTGGTGGGCGGCGGGGTCGTCGGCGGCGGGGTGGTGGGCGGCGGGGTGCTGGTGCCGGAGCTGAACCGCCAGTGGTCGAGGTTGAACAGCGAGCCGCTGCCGCCGGTGAACCGCAGGTACAGGTCGTGGGTGCCGGTGGCGCCGCTGACCGGGCAGGTGGTGTCGGCCCAGGTCTGCCAGCCGCCGGTGCCGGACACCCGGCAGGTGCCGACCAGCGGGCCGCTGGTGCCGTCCAGGCGCAGCTCGATGGTGCCGCCGCTGCCGGCCGAGGCCACCCGGGCGGTGTACGAGGTCGCGCCGGTGCCGAACGCCACGCCCTTGACCTTGATGTAGTCCCCGTTGTCGATGTAGCCGACGTTCATGCCGCCGCCGCTGGCCACCTCGGTCTCGACGCCCTGCCCCCAGGCGATCGTCTCGGCCTCCTGCCGGACGTACGGGTTCAACGTGCCGACCTGCGGGGGCCCGGTGGTGGTCATGGACATGGTCGGGATCGAGCCGTCCGCGCCGTAGGTGAACTTCTCCACCGCCACCGACCGGGTGAAACCGCCGCCGCCCGGCAACGCGCCGTTGTGGTAGAAGAGGTAGGAGTTGCCCTTGAAGTCGACGATCCCGGGGTGGTTGGTGAAGCTGCTGCCCTGGGTGGGCATGACCGTGCCGCGGTAGGTCCACGGCCCGAGCGGGCCGGGCGCCGTCGAGTAGGCGAGGAACTCCGAGCAGCACTTGGCGGCGAACACGTTGTAGTAGAGGTTGTTGCGCTTGTAGACCCACGGCCCCTCCTCGTAGAGGGTGGGCCGGTTCGCGTCCCCGGTCCGCGTGCCGAAACCCGCGGTGGTCAGCGGGATCTGCGTCGGGCTGCCGGAGTACGAGGTCATGTCCGCGTTCAGCTTCACGTACCACAGCCGCGGGTTGCCCCAGTAGAGGTACGCCTGGCCGTCGTCGTCGATGAACACGGTGGGGTCGATCTCGCCGTTGCTCACCAGGGGGCGGCCGATGGCGTCCCGGAACGGGCCGGTCGGGCTGTCGGCGACCGCCACCCCGATGCCCATCTGGCCGGTCGCCCGCACGACCATGGGTACGTACCAGTAGAACTTGCCGTTGCGGTAGATCGCCTGGCCGGCCCACGCGTCCTGCTTGGCCCAGCTGAAGGTGGCGAGGCTGAGCGGGGAACCGTGGTCGGTCCAGTTGACCATGTCGTCGGACGAGTAGACCCGCCACTCCTTCATGGTGAACCAGGTCGAGTTGTCCTCGTCGTGACCGGTGTAGAGGTAGACCCGGCCGTTGTAGACAAGTGGTGCCGGGTCGGCCGTGTAGATCGTCTGCACGATCGGGTTGTCCGCCCGGGCGATCGCCGGGAACAGCCCGATCATCGCGAGCAGACTCGCGAGCAGCGCGAGCCTGCGCCGACCACGGCGATCAGGTCTCGTTGATAGCGCTAACATCATTGTCCTTCCGGTGGGGGGTGCGGGTGGTCTCAGCGGTAGCCGGCGGCCACGACGTTGGCCTGGACCGCGTTCTCGGTCGCGTCGGACGGATAACCGGCGACCATGGCGCCCTCGTAGAACGTGCCGGCGCTCAGGTTGGCGCCACCGCCGGGCTTGCAGCAGTCGCCGCCGCTGCCCAGGATGATCGCGCCCTGCTTCTTCATCGGGCTGTAGCCGGGGGGAAGCGACCCGTCGTAGAGCGTGTACAGG